>NZ_BAAAXG010000025.1 GCF_039535475.1 Streptomyces showdoensis
CCAGGCCTGTCTCGTAGGCGAGTATGACCAGTTGCGCGCGGTCACGGACGCCGAGCTTGGAGATCGCGCGGGTGACGTGGGTCTTGGCGGTGAACGGGCTGATGAAGAGCTGTGCAGCGATCTGTTCGTTGGACAGGCCGGTCGCGATCAGGCGGGTCACTTCGCGTTCCCGCGGGGTGAGCACGGCGAGCTGTTCGCCGGTGTCGGCCGGGGTTGCCGGGCGGTGCGCGAACTGCTCGATCACCCGTCGGGTCGCGCCCGGCGACAGCAGTGCGTCGCCCGCCGCGACCGCCCGGACGGCCTGGCGCAGGTCGTCCGGTTCGGTCTCCTTGGTGAGGAAGCCGCTCGCGCCGGCGCGCAGTGCCGCGAAGACGTACTCGTCGGTCTCGAAGGTGGTGAGGACGATGACGCGGCAATCCGCCAGTTCGGGGCTCTCGACGATCGTCCGGGTGGCGGTGAGGCCGTCCGTGCCGGGCATGCGGATGTCCATGAGGACGACGTCGGGGCGGACGGCGCGGGCCGCACGGACCGCCTCGTCACCCGTGCCCGCCTCGCCGACGACCTGGATGTCCTCGGATCGGGCGAGCAGGCTGCTGAATCCCGCTCGTACCAGGGCCTGGTCGTCGGCGAGGAGCACCTTGATCGTCATGGGTGGAAGCCTGGCACAGGTATGGCGGCTCGCACGAGCCATCCCTCGCCCTGTGCGTGCGGTCCGGCTCGGAGGCGTCCGCCGAGTGCCCGGACCCGTTCGTCCATCCCGCGTATCCCGTGCCCGGCTCTCCGGGGCGGCTGGGCCGTTGTCCGGCCGTCGTCGGCGATGCTCACCTCCACCTGTCCATCGCCGCACCGGATACCGACTTCGGCCTGTGACGCCTGTGCGTGGCGGGCGGTATTGGTGAGGGCTTCCTGGACGATCCGGTGGACGGCGAGGGAGACAGGCGCGGGGACTGCCGTGAGGTCACCCGCCGTCTCCAGCCGGATGTCCAGCTCCGGTGACCGCATACGGTCGACGAGCGCCGCGATCTCGAAGACCCCGGCCGCGGGCGTCTGTGGGTCCTCTCCCGGCGCACGCAGCACGTGGACGAGCGCGTGGAGGTCGCGCAGGGCCTCTGCGCGGACCTGCTGCGCGGTGGCGAGGGCGCTGCGCGCCTCGTCCGGGGAGTCGTCCAGGGCCTCGGCGGCGACCCGGAGCTGGAGTCCTACCACGGTGAGAGTGTGCCCGACGACGTCGTGGAGTTCCCGGGCGATGTCCAGCCGGGCCTCCGCGATCCGCTGCCCGGCTTCCAGGTCTCGTTCCCGCGCGGCTTGCAGGAGGCGTTCGTCGAGTTCGGCGCGCCAGCGGAGCCGGTTGCGGTACGCGGTGGCGGCGGCGAGGAGCACCGCGAGCCACAGGGCCTCAGTACCCAGGGAGCCGAGGGCCTCGCGCGGGGTGGAGCCCCCGGCGCTCGTCTCCCAGGCTCCGGCGAAGGCCAGTTCGGCCAGGCCGATGCCGGCCGCCCACGGCAGACCTGGGCGTCCGGGCCGGTCGTCCGCGGCAAGGGCGGCATACGCGGCGGAGACCGGCCACACCCAGCCCGCGTCGGTGAGTCCGGCGGTGCGGAACGCGACGACGGCCTGCACGCTGAGCAACAGCACGGCGAGCGGCCACCGGCGGCGCGTCAGCAGCAGCGCGCCGAGCCATAGGGCGAGCGGCAGGGTTCCCGCGGCGTCCAGGCGACCGCCGAGCCGTGCGGTGACGGCCAGGACGGCAAAGAAGGTGCCGGCCGCCAGGAGCCGGTCGACGAGCCGGACCGAGCCGGGGGCGGCGGGAGCACGAACGGCGGGTGGTTCCATGCACCGATCATCCACGACGGTTCTGCTCCCGCTCCGAGGATGTGCCCACCACCGCCAGTGCGAGCGCGATCCACCCGAAGTCCACTGCGAGTACGAGGCGTTCGGCGAGGCCCACGAGAGTGGGGGCGCCGCCCAGCCTGAGTGACGGCCCGCCGCTCATCACGTCGGTCAGGAAGACCGCGAGCACGACCGTTGCCGTGGCCGTGGCCACGGTCGAAGTGTTCAGGGCCGTTCGCAGGCCTGGCCGCCTGGCCACGAGCGTCCCGCGGAGCAGCATGGCTGCGGTGGGCAGGGCGGCGAAGGCGAGGAAGGCGGCGTTGCCGTGGACGAGCTCGGACAGGGAGGGGTGGCTCCAGTTGCCGGGCGGGTCCGCCGGGAAGAATCCTGCGACCAGGATGCCCGCCGCCCACACCGCGAGCGCGGCCCGACCCGCCCGCCGTGTGCCGGCCCCCAGCCGTACCGCGAGGATGGCGGAGGCGGTGCCGACGGCCAGCAGAGCCGCCGGGACCAGCCAGCCGGCCGTGCCGTGTACGTACCGGCTGAGGGTCTCGCTCACCAGCTCGTACCGCGGGTTGAGCGTCTCCACCGCGGCCATCGCCAGGGCCCCGATGCCGATCAGGGCGAGCGGAGTCCGTACCCCCGCGGCCCAAGCCGTGTTCGTCGCCGTCATGCCATCCTCCTCGCTGTCGTTCCGGTGATCCCGAACCTACGGAGGTGGCTTGGGCAGCCGCGTCGTCCCGATGCGGCACCGTGTCGTACACCGGTCGGTGTCGTCACTCCGCCCGGCTGCACCATTCGGTGTACGTGCCACGGCATACCCGCCCACTTACCCGGCACCCCGACGCGCCCACCTCCCACCCCCGAGCGGGCCTGGGCGGTCCTCGGTGCGCATCTCCCGCTTCTCCCACGCCGCCACGCCCGCCGGGTGCGGCGCCTCCCGGGACGACGATCGCTTCGAGAGCGCTTCGACGTACTCGTCGAACGGGACGACCTTGCTCGCCGGCGGGACCTCGCCTGTGAGGTCGGCGCCGTAATCCCGGTACTCCTCGACGACGCGTGCATCGGGCCGCTTCCAGCGACGACGGCCGCCGCCGCTCGGGTGGGATCGCTGCTCCGGCGCGGTGACGGGCTGTGCGTGTCGGGCGTGTCGGGGGGACCGGGCGGCCTCCGTCCATTTCGCTGTGACGGCCGCAGCGTCGGCCCTGGACCGAGCCACGACCGCCACAGCGAAATGGACATGGTGTGACCAGAAGACACGGGCGCCACGGCCGCCGGACGTACGGCGCCGTGGGAGCGACGGTGGCCCTCATCTGGGGCTGTGCCACCGCTGGGTACGCCCAGCCCTCCGATGCCGCACCCGGCGGCTTCGAGCGGGCGGCCGAGCAGGCGGCGGCGGAGTTCGGCGTACCGAAGGAAGTGCTCCTCGGCGTCAGCTACGAGTCCTCGTGGTGGGAGGCCAATGACGGCCGCCCCAGCACCAAGGGCGGCTACGGACCCATGCACCTGACGGACACGACGTCCGGGGGGACGTACGCCCATCGTCCGGGCGAGGGGCCCGTGGACGCCACGGGCACCGACGACCCGTCCGAGCACACGTTGCAGACTGCCGCCGCGATGATCGGCGTCCCGTCCTCGACTCTCCAGCGGGACGAGCTGCAGAACCTTCGAGGCGGCGCCGCACTCCTCGCCTCGTACCAACGCCGGGTCACCCGTGAGATGCCGACCGACCCGGGCAGCTGGTACGGGGCCGTGGCGCGCTACAGCCAGGCCGGCGACACCGCCGCGGCGGAACGGTTCGCCGATGGCGTGTTCGCGGTGATCCGCTCCGGCAGGCAGAAGGTGCGCAAGGACGGCCAGAGGGTTTCCCTGACGAAGGCGCCGTCCACCCGTCCGGCGAGGGCGCAGCTCGCGACCCTGGGACTGCGGGCATCGGCCGCGGCAGCGGTACCGGAGTGCCCCGCCGAGCTGAAGTGCCGGTTCGCGCCCGCCGCCGCCTCGAACTACCAGGTGTCCACGCGGGACTCGAACGGCATGGACGTCGACTTCATCGTCATCCATGACCTCGAAGGGTCCTACGACGGGGGGATCAGCTGGTTCCAGGACCCCGTCAGCGGGGTTTCCGCGCACTACGTGATGAAGGCCGACGGCAGCGCGGCGACGCAGATGGTCGCCACCAAGGACATCGCCTTCCACGCCGGGAACTACTGGATGAACCTGCACGGCATCGGCATCGAGATGGAGGGGTACGCCGCCCAGGGGCCCACCTGGTTCACTCCGGCCCAGTACAAGGCGACCGCCACCCTGGTGGCGTACCTGGCACGACGCTTCCACGTGCCGCTGGACCGCCGGCACATCATCGGCCACGACAACGTCCTTCCGCCCAGGCCGGCCCGAGCGCCGGACGCCCACTGGGACCCCGGCCCGTACTGGGACTGGGAGAGGTTCATGGCTCTCCTCGACGCCGATCAGCGCCGGGAGCGCGGGGCCGGGGGAGGCGAGACGGGCGGGAACGCCGGCGTCGGACAGGCGGTCATGATCGCCCCGACGTTCGCCGAGAACGCCCAGACGGTGACGGTGTGTTCCCCGACGTGCCGGTCCCGTACGCAGCCTTCGAACCTCCTCTACGTCCACACGGAGCCCCGCGCCGACGCTCCGCTCGTCCCCGACCTCGCCCTCCGCCCGGACGGCTCGGCGGGAAGCGATCGCATCGAGGACTGGGGGGCCTCGGTGGTGTGGGGACAGGAGTTCGTGGTCGCCGACGTGCGCGGGGACTGGACGGCCATCTGGTTCGGCGGGCGGAAGGGATGGATCCACAACCCGGCGGGGAGGAACACCCGCCCCGTCCCGAACGCGCGGATCGTCCGTCCCGCGAGCGGGGCCAAGGTCTCGGTGTACACGACGGCCTACCCCCGAACGGGCGAGTACCCCCAGGGACTGCCGGCGTCGGCACAGACGCGGTTCGACATGTACGGGTTCCCTCAGGGGCAGGCGTACGTGGCTGCTCGTACTCCGGTAGGCGCCGACGACTTCTTCCCCGCCACTCCCACGCGCCCGGAGGCCGTGGTCACCGGCGACCAGAGGTACGACGTGATCCAATACAACCGGCGCCTGGCCACGGTGAACACGGCGGAGACGGGCTGATGGAAGGCGGAGCACGGGGCGCCCTCGGCGCCTGAGGACGAGGAGGCGCCGGCGGGGTCGGCTGCGCCCGTGGTGGACCTGAGCGGCTTCGCTGGAGGATCTGTCGCCGGCGCCGCGGGAGTGCTGCGGTGGGGCCGGCGGGCCGGCCACGGTGCATGAGATGTCGGCCCCGAAGAAGGCCGCGGCCACGTTGACCCCCGCGAAGAAGACGGCCTGGCGCGGCGGGGATTCGAGTCCGGACAGTCCGTCGGCTGCCGGCCCGAAGACGATTCCAGCTGCGCACCGTCCCCACGCCCGACACCCGCGGCACGGCGAACGGGCTCCCGACGCGCCGACGCCCACCCGCCTGGAGCATCGATTGCTTCGATGCTTGAGCCGCGTGGGTGGCTTTCCCGCCGGAGCCCCGTCCACCGCGGTGGCGGTGGCGAATCCCCCGCAAGCCTCGGTCACCCTGACCGAGGCATCGAGTGTCGGGAGAGAACATGCGCAACCGAACCGTGACCGCAGCATCCGCCGTCGTGCTCGCCGCCCTGTGCGCGGCACCCGCCCTGGCGGCGTCCGGCAGCCCGTCGCAGACCCTGCCCGCCCACGCCCACGCCCACAAGAGCCTGCACGCGATCGGACTCACCGGCGACCAGCGCCTGGTCGAGTTCGACGTCGACAAGCCGTCCAAGACCTGGTCGCTGGGCAAGGTCTCGGGCCTGTCCGGCGACACCAAGCTCGTCGGCATCGACTTCCGCGTCCAGAACGAGGCGCTCTACGGTGTCGGCGACAAGGGCGGCATCTACACCCTGAACACCTCCAGCGCCAAGGCGATGAAGGTCTCCCAGCTGACCGTCGCGCTGGCAGGTACCGCGTTCGGCGTGGACTTCAACCCCGTCGCCAACCGGCTGCGGATCATCTCCGACACCGGCCAGAACCTGCGCCACAACATCGACGACGCGGCCGCCCCGCTGACCACCACCGTCGACGGCACCCTCACCAACCCCACCATGCCGCCGTCGACCGCCATGGGCGTCACCGGCGCCGCCTACACCAACAACGACCTCGACGCCGCGACCGCGACGACCCTGTTCGACCTCGACACGATGGCCGACCGGATCTCCCTGCAGTCCCCGGCCAACGTCGGCACCCTCGCCCCCACCGGCAGCCTGGGAGTGAACGCCGACCTCGACGCCGGCTTCGACATCTCCTACGACCCGACGGCCGGCACGAACCACGGCTTCGCCGCCATCGGCACCGCCGGCGCGTACCGCCTGTACGCGGTCGACGTACTGACCGGCAAGGCCACCTGCAAGGGCGACTTCCCGACCAAGTACCAGGTCACGGACCTGGCCCTGCCCATCAACCAGAAGTAGCCGCGCCCCGCCCCCGGGCGCCCGGCCCTGGCACGGGGTCCCGAGGGGGGACCAGCGCGCCGGGCCGGGCAGGCGGGCAGGCCGGCCGATCTTCGCACCGGAGCCGGTCAGAGCGGTGGCCCTGCGTCCTTCCCCGAAGGACGCAGGGCCACCGGCCGTCGGCGGAAACGCCCCGCCGTACGGGCTACTTGGGCATCAGGACGGTGTCGACGATGTAGACGTTGGCGTTGGCGGTCTTGACGTTGCCGCACACCACGTTGGACGTGTCGTTGACCTGGTAGGACTCGCCGGAGCCCTTCGTGGTGACCGTGCCCTTCTCCAGGGTTTCGAAGCTGCCGTTCTCCAGCTGCTGCGGGGTGAGCTTCTGGCCCACGACGTGGTAGGTCAGGATCTGGGTGAGGGTGGCCTTGTCGGCGAGGACCTTGTCGAGGTCGGCCTTCGGGATCTTCGCGAAGGCGTCGTTGGTCGGGGCGAAGACGGTGATGTCCTTCGCGTTGTTGAGCGTGTCGACCAGCCCGGCCTGCTTGACGGCGGCGACCAGGGTCGACAGGGCCGGGTTGTTCGAGGCGGCCGTGGCGACCGGGTCCTTGGCCATGCCGTCGAAGGAACCGGCGCCGTCCTTGGGCACGCCCGCGCAGGCCGGGCCGAAGGGCTGGTCGCCGGTCGTCGAATCGCCCGCGGGGGTGCTCTCGCTCGTCTTGGCCGCGTCGTCCGCAGTGGCGGTGGGGGCCGCCTTGGTGTCGCTGCCGGAGTCGGAGCAGGCGGCGAGGGAGAAGGGCAGCAGGGCGGCCGCGGCGACGGCGATCGTGGTGCGGCGGATCTTCATGCTGTTCATGGTCGATTGCTCCTCGGGGGCTTTTCTCTGGGTGATTCCGGGAAGTCGGCTGTGCTGCCCGGTGCGGGCCGTGGGGCCCGTACGGGTGGTCTAGGGGACGGTGACGAAGACGCTGTGCCAGCCGCTCGCTCCGTCGGGGATGGTCCGCGTGCGCTGTTCGGTCTGCACGGCTCCGGTGCCGTCGGTGGCGCGGACGGTGATGGTGTGGCCCCCGGACGTGGCTTTCCAGGGGTAGGACCACTGGCGCCAGGTGTCGATGCCGGCCTGCGGGGCGAGGTCGGCGTCCTGCCAGGGGCCGTCGTCGACGCGGATCTCGACGCGGGTGATGCCGCGGTGCTGGGCCCAGGCGACGCCGGCGATGGTGACGGGGCCGGCGGCGGGGCGTGCGAAGGGTTTCGGGGTGTCGATGCGGGCCTGGGTCTTGATCGGCGCTTTGCGGGCCCACTTCCGCTTGACCCAGTACGGGTCGTACCTGTCGAAGGTGGTCAGCTCGATGTCGGTGATCCACTTGCAGGCCGATACGTACCCGTACAGGCCGGGGACGAGCATGCGGACGGGGAAGCCGTGGTCGAAGGGGAGGGGTTCGCCGTTCATGCCCACGGCGAGGATCGCGTCGCGGCCGTCCATCACGTCCTCGACCGGGGAACCCAGGGTCATCCCGTCCACCGAGCGGGCCACCAGCTGGTCCGCCTTCCCGCCCTGGGACGGTGGCCGGACTCCCGCCTCCCGAAGGAGGTCTGCGAGCCGGACACCGAGCCAGCGGGCGGTGCCGATGTAGGGGCCGCCGACCTCGTTGGAGACGCAGGTCAGGGTGATGTCGCGTTCGACGAGGGGCCGGGCCAAGAGCTGGGCGAGGGTGTAGGTCCGGGGCCGGGTGACGCCTGTGCCGTGGATCCGCAGCCGCCAGGTGGCCGCGTCGACCTTGGGAACGCTCAGGGCGGTGTCGACGCGGTAGAAGTCGGCGTTGGGCGTGGTGAAGGGGCTGATGTCCGCGACCTTGAGCTGGACACCCGCCGGAAGCGCGGGTGCCGGGGACGAAGGCGCCGGCAGCACGAGGCTGCTGCGGGAGGCGACGGCGCCCTGGCCCTGGCGGCCGGCGAAGTACCGGCCCAGGGCCCCGGCCGAGGCCGCCGTCACAGCGGTCACGCCGGCCGCGGCGAGGAAACCGCGCCTGTTCCACCCTTCGGCACCCGCCTGGCCGTCCCCGTCCCCGTCAACGGAGGTGGCGGTGGCCTTCGACGCGAGGACGTACAGGGCCAGTGCCCCGGCGAGGGCTCCGGCGATCGAGGGCAGTGCATCGCCCATGCCGGTGGAGTCCGGGCGGCCGAGGGCCGCGGCGGAGCCGACGATCCCGAAGAGCAGCACGCCCGCGGCGCCGACCCGCCGACGAGACAGGGCGAGGATGCCCAGGCCGAGGGCGATGAGGGTGAGGAGGGCGAGGATCCCGAGCTGCAGAACGGTCTTGTCGTCCTCACCGAAGGTGCGGATCGCGAAGTCCTTGACCGCCGGGGGCGTCCGGTCGATCACGGCGCCCCCGACGACCGTCACGGGTCCGGCCGCCGGACGCACCAGTCCGGCGACCAGCTCGGCCACGGACAGTGCCGTGAACGCGGCCAGGACTCCGGCCAGTGCGCCGCGGGCTGCGCGGGAGAAGGTGCTGCGGAAGCTGCTCACACCCGTCATTCGGCAGCCTCCATCCGGCGGATTGGCGCGACCTCCGAAAGAGTGAACTCCTCGCGGGTGTTGCCTTGCGGAACGGGCGCCCCCTCCGCCGGCCGCCGGGGTACCCCGTGCGCGGAGACATGGCGAAAACAGGCGATTCTCTCTATTTGGGCACCAATCGCAATCCTTGTGCCGGTGCGTACCGAATCCTTCGCGTGAGGTTCTTGAAAGGGCCCGCAGCACATCGAGTTTCACGAGCTAGTGGATTCAAGGGAGGTGAGTGCGATGACCGCGTCCGTGAACGTGCGGAGGCTGATCGCCGGGGCGGCGTCGGCCGGGCTGCTGGCCGGCGCGTCCGTGCTGGGCGTCTCCGCCACGGCGAACGCAGCGTCGATGCCGTCGGCGGCGACCTCGGCGGTCACCGGAGACCGGGACCACCGTCACGACCGGTGGGAACGGCACGAGCGGTGCGACTGGGTGAAGGGCCAGTGGGCCGAGAAGTGGGTCAAGGGGCACTGGGAGTGGAAGTGGCACCAGGGAACCTGGCACCACAGCTACCAGGACCACCACGGGAAGTGGCACGACGGATGGTGGGGCAAGGGCTACTGGAAGCAGCACTGGGTGCCCGGCCACTACGTCGATCACTGGGTTCCCGCCCACTGGGACTGCCACGACAAGTGGTAGCGCGCACCAGGGCGTCGTGGGGTTCCGGTACCACCGGAACCCCACTCCTCTTCCGTACCTGCCCGGCGTCCCGTCCGGGGCGCGGGGTGGCACCGATCGTGAGGAATGATCATGGACACCGTCATCGCGTCCCGCAGGTGTCCGCCCACGCTGCACCTCCCGCTCCCGCCCGATGCGCAGGCTGCCCGGCACGCCCGCCGGAGCGTGGAACGGATACTGGCTTCCGAGCCGGCCCTCTGCCCGCGTGCGGTTGCCGAGGACCTCGTGCTGATCGTCTCCGAGCTGGTCACCAACGCGGTCCTGCACGCCGACGGCCCGTTTGCGCTCACGCTCAGTCTGGAGGCGGGGCGGGCGGGCATCGCCGTGAGCGACGGCTCACCCGGCCTTTCGGGCCGCCGCTCGAGGGTCGGGGCACGGCGGATCGGTTCGGGCGGGCGCGGTCTGAACATCGTCCGGGCTCTCGGGGCGGACCTGTTCGTCAGCCGCTGGGACTGTGGGAAGCAGGTCGTCGCGGTCGTCACCTGGCAGGACGGGTGAAGAGGGGAACTGCGGGTGGCTGTCCCGACAGCCACCCGCAGCCGACCCGCCCGGCACGGGAGTGATGCGCAGCGTGCCCCCAGGGCCGCGCCCGGCCCCGTGCCGGGTCGGGTCACCGGCCGGCGCCTACCCGTCTTGCGGGCGCCGGACCGGAGCTCTGCTCACGGCAGACGGTCAGGTGTCGACACAGGCGTTGCCGAAGGACGGGTCCAGCAGGCCGATGAGGCCCTGTTGCCGCAGGCGTTGACGGGTACGTGGATCGGCACCTGGAGGAGCTTGCCCGAGCCCACGCCCGGCGCGTACGAGCTCACGCCCGGCGCGTACGAGGCCACGCCCGGCGCGTACGAGCTCACACCTTGCGCGCCCACGTCGGCCGACGCCACCGACGCGCCCGCCAACACGACCGCGCCGGCCGACACGACCGCGCCCGCTGCCGGGGCCAGGCCCGGACCTCGTCGCGGATCGATCATGTCTCCGTACCTCCCCGTGAGGGTGTACGGCCGCGCGGAGGTCCCGCGCGGCCGGTGAGAGATCCCGTGAACACCTACGGGCTCCCGCACACCCGCTCTTCGCCACAGCCCTCCCGGCGGCTTGGTCTCATCCCGCCGGTTCCCCCCGACGGGTTAGTAGCGGTTTGCGCAGCTGACGAAGCCTCCTCCCATCCGCAGATACGTCGGCTACGAAGAACAGGCGAGACAGACGCGCAGGCTTGCCGGAAACCGGACCGTCCTCGGGGGCGGTCCGGCCCCCGTAGCAGCGACGACACGAGGAACGGCATGCGATGGACGCCCCGACCCCCGACGGCCCCACCAGTCGGCCGTTTCGCCTCCTGGCCACAGCCGGAGCCCCGCAGGTGAACCAACCGATCCCCTTCAACACCGGCCGTCCCTCCGACCCCGCCCGCCGCGACCTGCCCTCCATCATGGAAAGCGTCGCCCGCGGCGACCAAGACGCCTTCTCCGCGCTCTACGACGCCCTGGCACCGACGGTGTTCGGCATCGTGCTCAAGGTCGTTCGCGACCGGGCGCAGTCCGAGGAGGTCGCGCAGGAGGTGATGGTCGACGTGTGGCGGCAGGCCGCCCGCTACCGGCCCGAAGCCGGCTCGGTCACCACGTGGGCGGCCACCATCGCCCACCGCCGGGCCGTGGACCGGGTCCGCTCCGCCCAGGCCGCCACCGACCGTGAGCAGGCCCAGGCGGCCCGTGCGCTCACCACCACCGCCGACGAGATCGCCGAGCAGGCCGACACCCGCCTGGAATCCGAGCAGGTACGGCGCTGTCTGCGCGGCCTGACCGAGCTCCAGCGCCAGGCCGTGACCCTCGCCTACTACCAGGGGCTGACCTACCGTGAAGTCGCCGAGACCGTGCACACGCCGCTTCCCACCATCAGGACAGGCATGCGCGACGGACTCATCCGGCTCCGCGACTGCATGGGGGTGACCCCATGAACCAGCACCGCTCCGACCTCCACGCCCTCGCCGCCGCCTACGCCCTCGACGCCCTTGAAGACGGCGAACGCCAAGCCTTCGACGCCCACCTCCAGGTCTGCGAGGCCTGTCGGCAGGAAGCCGCCGAGTTCCGGGCCACCGCGGCCCGCCTGGCCGCAGGCGTCGCCCAGCCACCGCCCGCCTCCGCCAAAGCGCAGGTCTTGGCCGCCATCGACGAAGTGCGCCAACTGCCACCCCGCGTGCCCGCGACCGTGGCCACCGCGTCCGCCCCGGCGGTGGGCGGCATGCTGCGCCGCCGGGCCGTGCCCCTGGCGCTGGCCGCCGGCGTTGCCACCGCCGCCCTAGGCGGCATCGCCGTGTGGCAGACGCAGAACGGTGAGGACTTCCAGGCACAGACCCGCCAGGCCCAGCAGCGACTCGACACGATCAGCACGGTTCTGGCGGCACCCGACGCGCGCACCGTCCACGGGCGGGCCGCCAACGGCGCCCTGACCACCGTCGTCGCCTCCGACCGGCAGAACAAGGCCGTCTTCACCGCCGCCAACCTCCCCGCACCAGGAGAGGGCAAGACCTATCAGCTGTGGCTCGACCACGACGGCACCATGCGTCCCGCCGGACTCATCGACCACGACGGAACCGTCATCCTCACCGGCAACCCCGCCGACGCGGGCGCCGTCGGGCTCACCCTCGAACCCTTCGGAGGATCCCCCCAGCCCACCACCGACCCCCTGCTCCTGATGACCCTTCCAGCCTGATACCGGCACCCCCTGGGCGACACCACCCCCAGCTGCCCGAACCGAGCCTCGGGCCGCCCGGGCGGTCTTCATCCTCACCGCCACTGGCCGCCTGCACCGGAGGCACGTCACCGCCGTGGTGGCCGAGCTCCTCGCGGATCTCCTCCAATCCGGCCGCCGGGCCGCTGCGAAGTACGGGTGAAACGCAGCGGCCTGGCGGCGTGTCGAGTGGCGGGAGCGGTTGTGGTGCGGGACCGGACAGAGGCGGTCAACGGTTCGGGGGTGGCGGGCACCCTCGCCGCCGAGCACTCCGCCGTCGGGCCCGCCACCGCCACCGGCCCGGCCGCCGCCGACAACGGCTACGCAGACCACTACGCCAAGACCCTGAGCCCGTGGCGGGAACGCTCCGCCGCCAACCGCTCCACCACCCGCGGTCTCCGCCTCCGCCTCGGCCTCCTCGGCCTCGGCTTTGGTTTCGACCCGCTCTTCCAGCGCATGCGCGAGTTCTGCCTCGCCTCCTCGGAGGCCGGATTCCGCTCCCGTCAACTCGACATCCGCCAGCTCCTCCTCACCGAAAGGACCCACCGATGAGGCCCGCCGCCGACCGACTCGCCCAGCTCCTCGGCCACTTCGTCCCCGGCCCCCTCCCCGTCCGGATCCGCGCGTGGGACGGCAGCCAGTCGGGCCCCGCCGACGCGCCCCTCGTCATCCTCCGCTCACCCGCGGCCCTGCGCCGCCTGATGTGGCAGCCCGGCGAACTCGGGCTCGCCGAGGCGTACATCACCGGAGACCTGGACGTCGAAGGCGACCTGGCCGACGCCCTCTCCCATGCGGGCCGCAGCGTCCGCGACCGCTCCCCGGCTCGCCCGGGCCCGGCCGCCCTGGCCTCAGCCGCCGCCCTCGCCGCGCGCCTGGGCGCGGCCGGTCCGCCCCCCAGGCGCCCCGGCGGGCGGGCCCGCCTGACCGGCGGCCTGCACAGCGTCGCGCGGGACCGCGCCGGGATCAGCCACCACTACGACCTCTCCAACGACTTCTACGCCCTTCTGCTGGACGAGACGATGGCGTACTCCTGCGCCTACTGGACCCGACGCGACGACCCCGCCTACACCCTGGCCGACGCCCAGCGAGACAAGTTCGACCTGATCTGCCGCAAACTCGGGCTCGGGTCCGGGGACCGGCTGCTCGACGTGGGCTGCGGCTGGGGTTCCCTCACCGTCCACGCGGCCCGCGAACACAAAGCCCGTGTCACCGCCGTCACCCTCTCCCGCGCCCAGCACGCCCACGTCACCGAGCGCGCCGCACGCGAAGGGGTGGCCGACCTCGTGGACGTCCAGCTGCGGCACTGGCGCGACATCGACGGCGGTGGCTACGACGCCGCCGCCGCGATCGAGATGGGCGAGCACGTCGGCGACGCCGAGTACCCCGCCTTCGCCGCGAAACTGCACGACGCGCTGCGCCCCGGGGGACGGCTGCTGATCCAACAGATGTCCCGCGGCGCCCACGCGCCCGGCGGCGGCGCCTTCATCGAGACGTACATCGCCCCCGACATGCACATGCGCCCCGTCGGCCGCACCGTCGACCTGCTGGAACGCTCCGGTCTGGAGGTCCGCTCCACCGAATCCCTCCGCGAGCACTACACGACCACCATCGACGCCTGGCGCGCCACCCTCGAACGGCGCTGGAGCGACGTCGAGGACCTGGTCGGGGAGACCACGGCCCGCGTATGGCGGCTCTACCTCGCCGGGGCCTCGCTCGCCTTCACCGAACGCCGCATGGGCGTCGACCACATCCTCGCCGTACGGAACACCCGCGACGGCGCGTCCGGCATGCCCGCCACCTCCGCCCCCTGGTACCACCCGGCGATCACAGCGTGAACGGCACCCACTTCGGCGACAGCCTTGTCTGGTGGGGCCGGTAACCTGCTCGCCTGCACCACCTGGCGGCTCGCCCTCGCCGTCCTCGTCTCGCCGGTCCTGATGACCCTGCTCCTCACCGTCGGCAGTGGCGAGCGTCGCCTCCTGGAGAGATACATGGACCACCGCCCCGGCCACGCCGCATACGCGGCCCGCACCAGCGGCTTCTTCCCCTTGCCACCCCGTAAAACCCCTCGCCGCGCGCCGGAGAAGACGACATGAGCGAACCCGACCGAAGCGGGACCTTCCGTGCTCTGCATGTGCCCGAGCCCCGGTTCCTGCCCGCGGCCGGCGCGGTACTGCTGTTGCACGGCGGACGCGCCGACTCACTCGCACCTCCGTCGGCCCTCAACCTGCCCGACCTGAGGATGAGAGCCTTCGCCCGGGTGCTCGGCGAAGACCCCCGCCACGCCGACATCCTCATCGGGTACGTCCGCTACCGGATGCGCGGCTGGAACGCGGAGCGCGCCGACCCCGTTCCCGACACGCGCCGGGCGCTGGCCGAACTTGCCGACATGGCCGGCCCTCTGCCCGTGGTGCTGCTCGGGCATTCCATGGGCGCCCGAGCCGCGCTGCGCGCCGCCGACGCTCCGCACGTCCGGGGCGTCGTCGCCCTCGCCCCCTGGTGCCCTCCCGGTGAGCCGGTCACCCACCTGAGCCACCGCACCGTCATCGCCCTCCACGACCCGGCCGACCCGATCACGTCCGCCACCGACACCTGGGCGTACCTCCGCCGCGCCGAGGCCGCCGGGGCCCGCGTCCGGGGCGTCCGGATGCCCGGCGGTCGCCACGCGATGATCCGCCGCTCACGCCTCTGGCACGGCCTTGCCGCCCGGAGCACAGCCGAGATCCTCGGTTTGGCGTCCCCACTCCGTACCTCCACCCCGGAGCCCAGGTGGGGGGCCGGCCCGTTGGACGCCGCCCTGTTCACCCCGGTCCCCCGATAGGCGACTCACGACCCGCCCGTCGGGAACGTCCCTGGCTGTAAGCCGGACTTCAACTGTCCCGCCTCCCGTGCGATACGCCGCGCTTCCGACCAACGGCGTGACGGGGAGGGCCCGCGACAGCATAATTACTGCCCGGTAACCGATGGGCCTCCTGGACCCTGTTCCGGTCCGCCCCTGACCTGAGGAATCCGATGTCCCCTGAGCGTTCCGCGCTTCTGCTCGCCGGCCTGATGGCCTCGGCGGGCCTCGCTCACTTCGCCGCCCCCAAGCAGTTCGACGCCATCGTGCCGCGTTCCCTTCCGGGCAGCCCCCGGGCCTGGACCACGGCCAGCGGCGTGGCCGAACTGGCCTTGGCCGCCGGCCTCGCGATCCCGGCGACCCGAAAGGCGAGCGCCCAGGCCACCGCCCTGTTCCTGGCCGGAGTGTTCCCGGCGAACGTCAAGATGGCGTACGACTGGCGCCACCGTTCGAGGGCCGCGAGAGCCGTCGCCTGCGCGCGGCTTCCCCTCCAGGTCCCGCTGATCCTCTGGGCGCGCCACGCCGGTCGCCAGGACGTCAGGCGTGGCGCCGAGGGCGCCGGCGGGTGATCAGGAGCAGCGCCGGAACAGGACCGGCAGCACGGCGAGGGCGGCGAGTGCGGCGAGGGCGGCTTCGATCCTGGAGCGAGTTCCCTGGCTGAGGGTGGCGCCGACGGCGTCATGGCGTTCGGCGAGATGTGCGTGGAGTGGGGTCGGCGAGTGCCGGGGCTGCCACGGCGAGCCCGAGGGCCGCGGGCAAGGCCATGAGCGTGGTCAGCCGGGTGGAGCACTTGACCGTCATCGCGGTGCACCCCCTTCCGGGGAGGTTTCACCTGCACGAGGCCGGATCGCGTTCGTACGTTTGTCCCCTTTCTTCACCGTTCGGTGTGACGGCCGAGGGGGAGTGCCCGGTACGGCGGCCGGTGCGACCTCGTAGGCTGCCGCCATGACCGAGAAGATCCAGACGCCGTCGCCCCGCGACGCTTTCGACCTGCTCATGGCCGGCAACCTGCGGTTCGTCACCGGCTCGCCCGAGCACCCGAACCAGGACGCCGAACGACGCACTTTGACCGCCCCCGGTCAACAGCCGTTCGCCGTGCTGTTCGGATGCTCCGACTCCCGGCTGGCCGCAGAGATCATCTTCGACCGGGGCCTGGGCGACCTGTTCGTCGTCCGCACCGCCGGGCACGTCGCCGGCACGGAAGTCCTCGGTTCCATCGAGTTCGGCGTGGCGGTTCTCGGCGCGCCGTTGGTCGTGGTCCTCGGTCACGACTCGTGCGGCGCCGTCGCCGCGGCCTGCTCCGCCCTGGAGAACGGGCAGACGCCGGGCGGGTTCGTCCGTGACGTCGTCGAACGGGTGACGCCCAGTGTTCTCGCGGCGCGGGCCGCCGGACGCGACAAGCCGGACGAGATCCTGGCCGAGCACATCGAACACACCGTGGACCTGCTGCTCGAGCGCTCCCGCGTCCTGGCCGAGGCGGTCGCCGAAGGCCGTCTCGGTGTGGTGGGCCTGTCCTACCGTCTGGCCGACGGCAGTGCCCAGCTCGTCGCCGCCCGAGGCCTGGACGCGACGGTCCCGACCGCCCCGTAACCACGCTCCTCCACAAGCCCGGCCCTGCGTCCCCGCGCCCGCTACGGCGCGGGGACGCGGACTTCGGGCGCGACCAGCCGATCGCGAACCCCGCGGCGGCCCTGTCTCCGGCGGAGCCACCCACCGGCTCGTACCCCCGTCGTGTTCGGCAGGTGGGCGCCGGAGGACGAGGTCGCCCTTCCCGATCCGGTCGACTGCCCGGGCACGTGCGTCCTCCATGCACCGGGAAACTCTCCCGGCGCCTCCACGCACCGTAAGACTCTCCCGGCGCATGCCGGATGTTCCGCCGGTTCAGGGTGTCGCGCCGTTGACCCCTGGTCCCGATGTCCGCCTCCGGAGGGGCGGGGCGCTGAGGGTCGACTCGGCGGCCGGAGCGGCGGTCTGACCGATCCCCGGGACCATGAGGACCATCTGCCCGACGATGCCGCCGTACGGCATGAGGGCCGGCGGCAGGGCGATCCGGGCGGACGAGGTGCCGAGGAGCGTCCGTCCCGACGCGACTGTGGAGCGCGTCCCGATGCGCGCGGCCAGGGTGCCGACTACCCGGCCTCTTCCGCGGTCCACGGGCTGAGCCCCCTGCTCGTCGGCGGACCCCTCCGCGCACTGCCCGAGCGCGATGTGCCGGCTCGCCCTCTCGATGTGACGCTCTCGATGATCAGCCGCGGCCTCTGGCCGGTGGTCGGCCTGTCGCGCCGGAAGGGCGTGACCGCGTTGAGGGCGGCTGTGGTGTACCGCCCCGCCCGTCGGCGTTCCCTGCGTCCGTCCCTTCTCTGTCGACGGGCACCCTTCGTGAGTAACGTGCATTCCGTATGGCGCTCACAGGTGCTTCGATGTAATGATTGGTACTAGGCGGCAGGGTGTGCCGCCCCAGAGAGACCGGAGGCGGCGACAGTGGATTCGCAGCGCACAGAGCACGACCTGATCGGTGACCGCCTGGTGCCGGAAGACGTCTACTACGGCATCCACACACTGCGCGCGCGCGACAACTTCCCGCTCACCGGCATCCCCCTGTCGGCGCATCCCGAACTGGTGGAGGCACTCGCGGCGGTCAAGGCGGCCGCCGCCGCGGCACACCGGGATCTCGGCGTGCTCACCTCCGAACAGGCGGACGCCGTCATCCGGGCGTGCCAGGAGATTCGTGAGGGACGGCTCCATGACCAGTTCGTGGTCGACGTGTTCCAGGGAGGGGCCGGCACGTCGTCGAACATGAACGCCAACGAGGTCATCGCGAACCGCGCACTGGAGCTGCTCGGCCGCGAGCGCGGCGCCTACGGGCACCTGCACCCCAACGACGACGTCAACCGTTCGCAGAGCACCAACGACGCCTTCCCGACTGCCGTCAAGCTCGCCCTGCACGCGGCCGCGGGCCGGCTCCTCGACGGCATGAGCGAGCTGGCCGGTGCCTTCACGGAGCGCGGCGGCACGTTCGCGAAGACGGTGAAGCTCGGCAGGACGCAGCTCCAGGACGCGGTGCCGATGACCCTCGGACAGGAGTTTGACACCTTCGCCCTGACCGTCCGGGACGACGCCGAAGTGATCACCATGGCCTCGGGCGTCCTGCTCGAGGTCAACCTGGGCGGGACGGCCATCGGGACCGGTCTCAACGCGGAGGCGGGATTCGCCCAGGCTGTGATACCGCACCTGGCCGCGATCACCGGCCTCCCCGTGCGCCCGGCCCGCGACCTGATCGAGGCCACGCAGGGCATGGGCGGTTTCCTCCAGCTCTCCAGTGCGCTGAAGCAGTACGCGGTTCGGCTGGCGAAGATCTGCAACGACCTGCGGCTGCTGTGCTCCGGCCCCAGAGCGGGCCTGGGCGAGATCAGGCTGCCCGCCCTCCAGGCCGGTTCCAGCATCATGCCCGGCAAGGTCAATCCCGTCATCCCGGAGGCCGTGAACCAGGTGTGCTTCGAGGTGATCGGCGTCGACGCCTCCGTCTGCGCGGCAGCCCAGGCCGGTCAGCTCCAGCTCAACGCCTTCGAGCCGCTGATCGTGCACCTGCTGCTCAACTCCATGAACCGCCTCGACGCGGCAAGCCGCCTGCTGGCCGAGCGGTGTGTCCAGGGCATCGAGGCGAACGAGCAGCACCTTCGCGAGCTGGTCGAAGGCTCCGCGAGTCTCGCCACGGCCCTCAATCCCGTCATCGGCTACCAGCGTGCGACCGAGCTGGCGCAGGAGAGCCTCGACACCGGCCTGTCCGTGAGGGAACTCGCCAGGCGTCGGGGACTGCTCCCCGAGGAGGAGCTGGAAGCGCGCCTCGACCCGTGGACCCTGGCCCATCCCCGCTGACCGGTGAGGCGGAAGGGGGCCCCGCGGCAGCCGGCAGCCGGCGACCGGAGGCCCCGCCCCCGCCCCCCTGCCCCGCCCGGCGCCGCGCAGCACGGTGGCACTGACCGGCAGCCGTCTGCCGGTCAGTGCCACCGTGCGTCCTCGTGGAGTGCGGAGAGGTCAGCTCTTGGTCACGCTGCAGCTGTAGGAGGCCGTTCCCGAGCCGGCGTATGCCTCCAGCTCGAGGTAGTACGTGCCGGCTCCCGCGGAGGTGCGGGTGAACGAGACCGACTCGTCCGAGCCCGCGCCGTTGTTGACGGAGCGCTCGAGCGTGCTGCCGGTCGAGTCGAGCCAGTACAGGTCGGCGTCGTAGGCGGTGGGCACGGCGCAGTTCACCGAGGCGGTCTGGCCGGAGTTCAGGGCGACCTTGAAGTAGTCGCGGTCCGTCGTGGACTTCATGGAGCCCGTGACGGTCCCGGGCGACGCGAGCGCCGTGGCGTCGTTGGCGGCGTCCCGGGTGTCGTTCGGCTCGGTCTCGGCCAGGGTGCCGCTGCCGCCCTGGCTGCCGCAGTTCGTCTGGGGGGTGCCGGTGTAGAGGTTGGCGTCGGCGACTCCGTTGGTCACGCTGCGGAGGTAGTAGCCGCAGCTGGGCCTGTTCTTGAAGTCGAAGGTCGAACCCGGCGTCAGGCGCCAGATCTTGAAGCCGGAGTACGTCAGTGGCTTGCGGTCCACGGCCTGCTCGGGCTGGTGGTCGGCGAGGACGACGTAGGCGTCCTTGCCGTACTGCGTGGCCATGCCGTTGCGGTCGAGGTACAGCGAGCCGCCGCCTTCCTCCACGCCGACGCCCCAGGCCGCGCCACCGGGGGCGAGACCGTCCTTCACCGCACGGGCGAGGAAGGACATGGTGCGGCCCATCCGGTCACGGGCGACGAAGTGGGAGTCGTTGATGACGCCCGCGTAGTTCGGCCACTGGAACATTCCGGTGGTAAAGCTGATGTAACGGTCGTAGGGGTTGGCGAGCGCCTCGGCGCTGGTGACGCTGCCGTTGCAGGCGTCGTAGACGATGGGACTGTTGATGTGGTGGCCGGCGCTGCCGCCGCCGGATCCGCCGCCCTTGGCGACGACCGACTCGACGGAGGCCTCCAGCGCGGTGCCCTTCCACGCGGAGTACCTGCACTGGTCGCCGCCGGCGAAGTAGACGAACTCGGCATTGCGCACGTCGGCGTTGACCTGGCTGTTGTTGCCGTCGTTGGCGGCGGTGAGCGTCCAGGTCGTACAGGAGTTCACGCCCGTCAGGGTCATGACCGTGTCGCACTCGGGCGTCGCGCTTCCCGAGGTCGGCGCCGAGCCCGCGAGGACGACCACGTCCATCGTTCCCGTGCCGCCCGTGATGTCGTCGACGGCACGGCTCATGGAGGCGGGGATGACGGCTCCGGCGCCGTTCATGGTGAAGGCCGGCCCGTTCCAGGACGTCCTGGCGACGTCCGAGGCGTTGCCGAGACGGATCCTGTTCGCGGCGGCGTGGGCGTGCTCCTGGGCGGTGAGCGTGAGGGCGACCGACAGCAGCGCGACCGCCGCGGCGGTGGTACCGAGGGACAAGCGTGACGGCATGGGGGCTCCTGGGTGAGGGGAAGGGGTGCCTCGCCGACCGGCCGGATGTCGCTTGGCCGAGAGTCGATGAGATTGGTAGCGGAACTTACAAGTCATCGACTCTGACGGGAAGATGTACGGCGACTTTGCTCGGACGTGACCGTTCGTGAGCGATGAATCCGCAGCAAGGAGCCCCGCGAGCGCGGGAAAGCGGCTGCGTTACGTGAACGTAACGTGAGATACATCTAGTCAATCTACTGATTGATCTGTAACTTCGCTGATGTGCGGCTGACGGCTGGAATCCGTCGGCAGAGTTCCCCGTTGAGAGGTTCCACCGCGATGAACGCTCGCCTTGCCCACCGCGTCGTGACCACCGCCCTGGCGGCCACGACCCTCGCCACGCTCTCCGCCTGCGGAGGCGGTGACGACACCGCCGCGTCAGCCGGCGGAAAGGCCGTCGTCGCCGGCGTGGAGATCAAGAAGGACCAGGCCCTCCACGACCTGCTTCCGGCCAAGATCAAGAAGGCCGGCACCGTCCGGGTGGCCACCGATGTGCCCTACCCGCCGTTCGAGATGTTCGTGAAGGAGGGCGAGAGCACCCTCACGGGCCTGGACTACGACCTGGGCCAGGCGCTCGGCGCGAAGCTCGGCGTCACCTTCGCGTTCACGCCGCAGAAGTTCGACGGAATCGTCCCGGCCATCCAGGCCGGCAAGTTCGACGCGGCGATGTCGGCCATCACGGACAACAAGGAGCGGCAGAAGGTCGTCGACTTCGTCGACTACTCCCAGTCCGGTTCCGGCGTCCTGGTCGCCGACGGCAACCCCGGCAAGATCGGGACGCTGGACGACCTGTGCGGCAAGAAGGTCGCCGTCCAGGCCGCGACCCATCAGCTCGACCTGCTGAAGGCCCATCAGGACGCCTGCGGAAAGGCGGGCAAGGGGAAGATCGACATCCAGACCTTCCCGAAGGACTCCGACGCCCAGCTCGCCCTGCGCTCCGGCAAGGTCGTCGCCCAGGTCCTGACCAAGCCCGCCGCCGGCTGGGTCGCCAAGACCGCCGACGCCGGCAAGGCCTTCGACCTGGTGGAGGACCCGGCCGCGTCCGGCGGCTACGACGCCACTCCCAACGGCATCGCGATCAGCAAGCAGCTGCCCGAGCTGACGGACGCGATCCAGAAGGCGCTGCAGTCCCTCATCGACGAGGGCACCCTCCTGCGGATCTACAACAAGTACGGCGTCGGCTCCATCCTCGTGAAGGCGGCCACCAAGAACGCGTCGGTGGACTGAGCATGATCGACACCAAGCCTCCCGCCGACCGCACGACCACCAGCGCGACGGGCCTGCGTGATCTGGAGATCGTTCCCGTCCGCAACTACGGCAGGTGGATCGCCGCCGTCGCCTCGCTCCTGGCGCTGGTGGGCCTGATCGGCTCGCTGGCGAAGAACGACAACCTGCACTGGGACGTCGTCGGCGACTACCTCTTCGCCGACCTCATCTTCGACGGTCTGGCCACCACGCTCTGGCTCACCGCAGCCGCCATGCTCCTGGGCCTCGGCCTGGGCACGCTGATCGCCGTCATGCGCCTGTCGGCCAGCCCCGTGCTGTACGGCCTGGCCAACGCCTTCGTCTGGGTCTTCCGCGGCACGCCCCTGCTCGTGCAGATCATCTTCTGGGGATACGCGGCGGCCCTGTACAAGTACGTGAAGATCGGCATCCCCTTCACCGAGGTCACCTTCTTCCAGGCCGAGACCAACGCCCTGCTGACCCCGGCGATCGCCGCCCTGCTCGCCCTCGGACTGAATGAGGCCGCCTACGCCTCGGAGATCGTGCGCGCCGGCATCCAGTCCGTCGACCCCGGCCAGGCCGAGGCCGCGCACTCGCTGGGCATGCGGCCCGCGCTCACCATGCGCCGGATCGTGCTGCCCCAGGCCATGCGCGTGATCATCCCGCCGATGGGCAACGAGACCATCAACATGCTCAAGATGACAGCACTGGTCTCGGTCATCTCCGCCCACGACCTGATGTCCAACATCCAGGACGTGTACGCCCAGAACTACCAGGTCATCCCCATGCTGATCGTGGCCAGCCTCTGGTACCTGGCCCTCGTCACCCTCCTCAGCGTGCCCCAGGCATGGCTGGAACGACGCTACGGACGCGGCACCACCCGCGCCGGACACGTCTCGCCGTTCCGCCGCCTGCTCGGCGGAACCGTGGAGCGGCTCGGCAAGAAGAACAAGGAGCACAAGCGATGAGCACCCCCATGGTGCGCGCCGAAGGCGTCCGCAAGCACTTCGGGAAGCTCGACGTCCTCAAGGGCATCGACCTCACCGTCGAACGCGGCCAGGTCTGCTGCCTCCTGGGGCCCTCCGGCTCGGGCAAGTCCACCTTCCTGCGCTGCATCAACCACCTGGAGAAGGTCGACGGCGGCAAGCTCACCGTCGACGGACAGCTCGTCGGCTACCGCCAGCACGGCAACAAGCTCCACGAACTCCGGGAACGCGAGGTCGCCGAACGCCGCCGGGACATCGGCATGGTCTTCCAGCGGTTCAACCTCTTCCCGCACATGACCGCCCTGGAGAACGTCACCGAGGCACCGGTGAAGGTCGGCGGCGTGTCCAAGGCCGACGCCCGCGAGCAGGCCCACGCCCTCCTGGAGCAGGTCGGACTCGGCGACCGGGCCCACCACTACCCCGCCCAGCTCTCCGGCGGCCAGCAGCAGCGGGTCGCCATCGCCCGGGCGCTGGCCATGAAGCCCAAGCTGATGCTCTTCGACGAGCCGACCTCCGCCCTCGACCCCGAGCTCGTCGGGGACGTCCTGGACGTCATGCGGCACCTCGCGGCCGACGGCATGACCATGGTCGTCGTCACCCACGAGATCGGCTTCGCCCGCGAGGTCGGCGACACCGCCGTCTTCATGGACGAAGGAGTCGTCGTCGAGGCCGGCGACCCGCGCCAGGTCCTCGTCGAACCGGAGCAGGAACGCACCCGCGCCTTCCTGTCCAAGGTCCTGTGAGCGCGCCTCCGCGCCGGCAGCTCGCCGCGGAACTCCTCGACGGCGCCCGCTCCCTCCAGGCCCGCTACCTGCACGACCTCGAAGAACTCGTCTCCATCGACTCCGGCTCGTACACGCCCCACGGCGTCAACCGGGTCGCCGACTGGGTCCAGAGCCGGCTCACCGGCATCGGCTTCGCCGTCGAGCGCGTGACCTTCCCGCCGGGGCGGCAGGGCTTCCAGGCGGGCGACGCCCTCGTCGCCCGCAAGAAGGGCGCCCTCGCCGAGTCCGACGGCGGCCAGCGGATCCTCCTCGCCGGCCACATGGACACCGTCTTCGAGGAGGGGACCGCGGCCGCGCGTCCCTTCGCCCTGACCGGAAGCATCGCCAACGGCCCCGGGGTCAGCGACGACAAGGGAGGCCTGCTCGCAGGCCTCACGGCCCTGGAACTCCTCCACGACCACGGAGTGGACACCTACGACGAACTCGTCCTCCTCGCCACCCCGGACGAGGAGATCGGCTCGCCCGCCAGCCGGGAGCTCATCGAGGAGACCGCCCGCGGCATGCACTACGGGCTCGGCCTCGAATGCGCCCGGGAGAACGGTGACCTCGTCATCGCCCGCAAGGGCGTGGCCGACTTCCGCCTCACCGTCTCGGGGCGCGCCGCCCACGCCGGGATCGAACCGGAGCGCGGAGCGAACGCCGCACTCACCGCGGCGCACCTCGTCGTGCAGATCCAGGCCCTCAACGGGCACTGGGACGACGTCACCGTCAACGTCGGCGTGGTACGCGCCGGGACCAGGGCGAACATCGTCTGCCCCGAGGCCGAACTGCGCATCGAGGTCAGGGCCGCCACGACGGCCGACGTACGGCGCGTCACCCGGGCCATCCAGGAAATCGCCGACCACCCCGCGGTGCCCGGCACCACGGTCGAGGTCGAGCAGCTCGACCTGTGCCCGCCGATGGAGGACACCCCCGCCTCGCGCCGCATGCTCGACAACGCCCGCCGGGCCGCCTCCGCCGTCGGCGTCCCGCTCGGCGCCGCGGCCACCGGGGGAGTGGGCGACGCCAACCTGATCGCCGGCATGGGCGTGCCCATCCTGGACGGCCTCGGCCCCGTCGGGGGTGCCGACCACAGTCCCCAGGAATGGCTCGACGTCTCCAGCGTCCCGCACCGCATCGCGCTGCTCGCCGATCTGGTCGCCTCGCTCGGCGACGCGCGCAACACCGCCTGACCCCGCAGTGCCTCCGGCACCGCCCTCCCCGCGCGATGCCGGAGGCGACCGGGCCCGAAGCCGGTCGACGGGCCCCGTCACCCCACCACCTCACCCATGGAGAGCCCCATGCGCGCACATTCCGGCACGGCACGCCGCACCGTCCTCGCGGGCGGCATCGCCTTCGCCCTCCTCGCCACCGTCCCCCACGGCGCACGCCCTGAGCGAGCGCCCGCAGCAGCCGCGCGGCTCCCTGGTCCTCGTCGGCGGCGGCCTGAAGGACGACAACAAGCAGGTGTACGGGGAGATCATCAAGCGTGCCGGCGGCCCCGCCGCACGCATCGGCGTCATCACCGCCGCGTCCGTCCCCGAAAGCCAGGACCCCCACGCCGGCGACCCCGAACGGTGCAGCAACTCAGCCTGCAACGGCGCCTACTACGCCGACCTCTTCAAGCGCCACGGTGCCGCGGACGCCCAGTGGATCCCCCTCGACATCGACCACGTCGCGAACGCCGACTCCGACGCCGTCGTCGACCGGATCAACTCCATGAGCGGCTTCTTCTTCGGCGGCGGCGACCAGTACCGCTACCTCACCACCCTCCTGCACGGCGACCGGCACACCGACTCCAAGGTCCTCGCCGCCATCCGCGCCAAGCTCGCCCACGGCGCCGTCGTCTCCGGCTCCTCCGCCGGGGCCCAGATCGCCTCCGGCGCCGACATGGTCAGCGGCGGCGAATCCTACGAGGGCCTCCGCGACGGCAGCGCCCCCGGCTACTACGAGGACCCGGCCCGGCTCGCCTACATCCCCGAAGGCGGCTTCGGCTTCCTGCGCTCCGGACTCGTCGACACCCACACCGGAGCCTACGGCCGCGAAGGACGGGCGCTGCGCCTCGCCGCGGACACCGGGCACGACCGCGTCTACGCCCTGGAGGAGAACACCGCGCTGGTCGTCGACGATCCCGGCACCCCGCGCGAGCACCTCACCGTGCTCGGGCCCAACGGCGTCGCCGTCCTCGACCTGCGCGGCGCCCGCGCGCACACGTCCGCCGCCGGCTGGACCCTGCGCGGCGCCCGCTACACCTACCTCACCGACCACGACCGGTACGACGCCCGCACCTGGGCCCCCCGGCCCGCACCGGGCAAGCGGCCCCTGCACCCCACGAGCACGGCCCCGGTGCCCGCCAACACCGACGTCTTCTACTCCTCCGCCAACCCGGACGGCACCCCCTACTCCTTCCGCACCACCGCCCGCGCGCTCGCCTCGACCCGCGCGCAGAACACCGCGAACGCCACCACCTTCGAGTCCGGCCCGCGCTTCGACGTCACCTTCAGCAAGGCCGGAGGCTTCTCCGCCTGGACCGGCGACGGCGCCACCGCGCAGACGCTGATCGGGATGAGGATCAGCATCACGCCCAGGTGACTCCCGCTCCACCCTCCTGAGCGAAGGCCCCCGGGCGCGTCCGCAGCACGCCCCGGGGCCCCGCCCCGTACCACCCGCGCGACACCGTTCGGCGTGCGCGGGACCGAAGAGAGTCTCCCGTGGTTCCCAGCCCCATCGCCGATGACATCCGACGCAAGCTCGGCCTCCTCGCGCCCGCCGAACGGAAGGTCGCCCGCATCCTGCTCGCGTCCTACCCGTCCGCCGGATTCGAAACGGTCGCCACGATCGCCGAACGCGCCGGCGTCAGCGCACCCACGGTCCTCCGCTTCGTGTCCCGCCTCGGCTACACGGGCTTCCCCGACTTCCAGGCCGCGCTGCGCAAGGAACTCGACGAGCGCAGCGCCTCGCCCCTCTCGCTCTACGAGACCAGCGGAGACGGAGCCTACGGACACACGACCGACGGCCTCGTGGCGCACAGCGACACGCTCTTCACCCAGGCCCTCACCCAGACCCTCACCGACATCCCGCGGCACGACTTCGCCGGCGCGCTCACCCTTCTGTCCGACCCCCGGCGCCGCATCACCCTCGTCGGAGGACGCTTCACCCACCTCCTCGCGCGCTACCTCGGCCTGCACCTGATGCAGCTGCGCGACGACATCCGACTCCTGCCCGACCGGGACGTGGAACGCACGGCGCTCCTGGCCGCGCTCGGCAAGCGCGACGTCTTCGTGGTCTTCGACTACCGGCGCTACGAGAGCGACAAACTCGCCATCGCCCAGCTGGCGAAGGAGCGCGGCGGCGCGGTCATCGTGTTCACGGACATGTGGCTTTCCCCCACCACCGCACACGCGGACGTGGTGCTGTCCCACCGGGTCGACGCGCCCTCCCCCTACGACAGTCTCGTGCCCACCCTCGCCGTCATCGAGACCCTGGTGGCCGCTCTCGTCACCTCGCTCGGCGACGGCGCGCACCAGCACATGAAACGGGGCGAGGAGACCGCGCGCCGCGTCGAGCTGGTCTGACCCCTCCCACCCCCGACACGCCCACCGAAGGAAGAACCGTCATGCGCTCGCACGTCACTCCGGCCGTGGTCCTCACCGCCTTCGCCGTCCTGGTCGTGTCCGCCTGCACCACCGGCACCGACACCACCACCGCCGACGCCCGGCCGACGGCCGGCCCCGTCGCCGTTCTGCCGGACCTCACGGTCGGACCCGATCCGAAGCTCCACGCGATGCTCCCCGAGAGCATCCGCACCACGAACACGGTACGCGTGGCCACGGACATCCCCTACCCGCCCTTCGAGATGTACGCGAACGAGGGCAGCAAGCAGATCACCGGCATCGACTACGACCTCGGGCAGGCCATCGGCGCCCGGCTCGGCGTCCGGTTCGCCTTCACGGCGCAGAAGTTCGACGGCATCCTCCCCGCCGTCCAGGCCGGCAAGTTCGACGCCGTCATGTCCGCGATGACCGACAAGAAGGCGCGGCAGAAGTCCGTCGACTTCGTCGACTACCTCAACGCGGGGCCCGGCTGGCTGGTCGCCAAGGGCAATCCGGCCGGGATCACCGTCGTCACCGACGTCTGCGGGAAGCCGGTCGGCGTCCAGACGGGCACCAACCACCAGAAGCTCCTGCAGCAGCGCCAGCAGCTCTGCGAGGCGAAGGGCCTGCCGCCCATCCGGATCCTCACCTTCTCCAAGGACTCCGAGGCCCAACTCGCCCTGCGCAGCGGCAAGGTCGTCGCCGACTACCTGGACGAGGTCACCGCCGCGTACGTCGCCTCCACCGCGGACGGCGGCAACGCCTTCTCCACCGTGACCGGCCGAGCCGCCGTCGGCGAGTACAGCGCCTCACCCATGGGGATCGGCATATCCAAGGACCGGGCCGGCCTCAAGGAGGCGGTGCGGGCCGCCCTGCAGTCGCTGATGGACGACGGCTCCTACCGGAAGATCCTCGGCAAGTACGGGGTCCCGAACATCGCGATCCCGAAGGCGACGGTCAACGGAGCCCTCGACTGATCCCGGACCGCCTCCCTCACAGCAGCCCGGTCCGCCGCGCGACGGCCTCGGCGTCCTTCATCCGCTGGTGCGCCTCGGAGCCCAGCTCGCCCAGGGTGGAGGCGACGACGGACTCGATGAGCGCGAGAGTGGGCGTGAGACTGTCGTAGGGGGAATCGGAGTTCACCTGGCTGGTGAGAACGACGTCGGCGTGGCTGGCGCTCGGGGACAGCCACGGATCGGTGAAGACGATCACCTTCCCGCCGCGTTCCCGCGCCAGCTCCGCGATGACCGCCTTGTCGCCCTCGTAGCGCCGGTAGTCGAAGATGACCGTCACGTCGCGACGCGCCAGCTGCGTCAGGAACGCCGCCCGCTCGACGTCCCGTTCAGGGACGAAGGCGACCTGGTCGCGGAACTGCATCAGGTGGAGCCCCAGATACTCCGCGAGCAGGTGGGTGAAGCGCCCGCCGGTGAGGTGGATCCGGCGGCGCGGGTCGCTCAGGAGCTTGACCGCGAGGCCGAACTCATGGGGGGAGACCTCGCTGAAGGTCTGGGTCAGTGCCTGCTGTACGAGAGCGAGGGAGCGCCCCGCGACCGGCTCGTCGTCCTCGCCCCGCTGCCCGGCGGACGACCCCTGGGCCTTCGCCGGACCAGCGCTCTCGTACAGGGTGATCGGTGAGGCGTGCCGCGCCTCGAGCTCGGCCCGCACGGCCGCCTGCAGGTCGGGGAAGCCGCGGTAGCCGAGCCGGGAAGCACAGCGGAGCACGGTGGGGGCGGACACGGAGGCGCGCTCCGCGATCGTGGCGACCGTCTCGAAGATCGCCGCGGGATATCCGGCCAGCAGGACCCGGGCGACCTTGCGCTCGGCAGGGCTGAGCTCCCCGAGTCGACTGCGGATCTCGTCGGCCAGTGTGCCGCCCATGTCGGTCCCTCCTGCACGCAGCGCCGGATCCGGCGAGCTGTCCATGGTCTCGGGCCACCCGGTCGCCATCGCTACAGAAACGGTCTACCCGATGCCCGAATGTACCGCACGTTACGCGCAGGGGTGAACTCTCGCCGGAGCCGCCCCCTGCTGGGGCCGGATGCGGACACCTGCGGAGCGTGGTCTGCGGGGACCTCGCGGCCAGGACGCAGCAGCCGTCCTGCACGTCACCGGCCGCGCTCGAGCCCGTGGTGCAGGCCGGTTGCTATCCGAGGATGAACCGGCTGACGGAGCCGTCGGGGCGGCAACGAGCCGATGGCGAGCACCTTCGTCCCGGACGGCATGGTGACTGGAGTGCGGTGACGAGGGTGGCCGACCACCGGCGGGCGATCACCTGGAAGGATCCTATTTGGCTGTGAGGACGGGGTCGATCCAGACGGCGAGGCCGGGGTCGTAGGGGTAGCAAGGCCAGGTCTGCAGCGTGATCCGTAAAGCGTTGCTGACGTCCAGGGTGACCTTCCCCGGAGTGTTGCCCGCGTCTTTGGTCGCGTGGAGCCGTTCCGTGCCGTCCACCCAGATCGTGAACTGCTCGGGCACTTTGTCCCAGTCGTCGGTCACGCCGTACTGGGCGGTGAAGGAGGTGTACTTCCGGTCCAACTGCCAAGTCGTCTCAGAGCAGGGGGAGTACATCGTCAAGGGATGGCTCTTCAGGTTGACTGTCTGAGGGCCGATGTCCAAGGAGCTCTGCTCCTCCTTGATGGGAGTGAGGGTCGTCAAGGAGACAGCGGAGCCGGGGCTCGGCAGCGCAGGCGCCGGCGGCGTGGCGGAACGGGACGTGCCCGGTACGGGCGTCGAGCTCGGTGTCGGTGTCGGCGACTTTGCAGGGTGCGAGGCTGTGGGGGCTTCGGCGACCGGCGGGGCTGCGGGTGGCGTGCGACCTCCGGCGAGAAAGCTGAACAGTGCGATCACGACCCCGACCACGGCTGCCAGGGCCGAGACGCCCGCGGCTATCTCGGCGACGCTGTGACGCCCACGAGGGCGGCCCGGCGGATGGAGTGGCATAGGCGGGATGGTGGGTTCGTCCGGTAACGGAGCGTCTGGCGGCAACTCGGTCTCCTTAGTGGTGAGTTCAGGTGGCGGCGGCCTGCATTAAACGACGTCTGGCGGCTCTGGCGAAAGAAGGCTGCCGGGTACTCCATTTGATGGGGTGATGTCGGCTGGCATGGGCCGCCGGTCACCTGCGCCGGTGAGCGCCGCCCACATCGGGCGGCCCGCCGTGCGCATACTGTGACCGGCTGAGGGGCCGCTGTCCGACCGAACGGCGATGGGCGGCGCCGATAGTCACAGGCCGGGGCGGACGATCAAGGAGGCCAGCGATGGATGCCAAGGAAAGCTGGCGCCGCTACGGGCTTCGGCCCGTCGGCGCGGACCTCGACGAGATCCGCGCACTCCTCAGAGAGCACACAGCGCGTGAGCGACGCGCACAGGGCACGGGCGACACTGAGCTGATGAGACTCTGCTGCTTCCAGCTGTTCAACAGCGGCGGACTCGACGACGTGCTCCTGATCTGGAGTGCAAAGCAAGCCAGCTTCGACGCAGCGTGCTCGATCGACATCGAATTCCTGCTTGGACACGGGCTCGACGCGACGAAGGCCCACCTCTCGGCCAGCCGCGCACCTTCTGCGACGGCGGCACTGGATCGCCTGCGCGAGCTCGAGGCAGAAGGCGAATTCGAGGGCTTCTCAGTGGAGGAGCGCTCCGCCGTCTACGACCGGTACTACGGCGACTGACCAATCTGCAGCCTGATTCGCTCCCGCGCGGCCCTCTGGGCGTCGGTCCGGTACCGGTTCTGTGAGTTGGTACCGCCGCAGACCTTCGGTCGCCATGCACGCGACCGCCGGCGCACGGTCGCTGGCCGTGTCCGGCTGTCCCGGGGTGTCAGCATGCCGGCTTTGCTTGTCGCGCAAGGGGTCACCGTGCGATGTGCAAGACGCAGATGTCGTCGGCGTGGTCGTGGGGAGCGACCAGCGCGGAGACCAGACCGTTGAGGGGTCGTGGTGCGGCCAGGTCCTTGGCCTGCACGGTTTCGGCGAGGCGAGCCATGCCCTGGTCGATGGATTCCCCGGGCCGTTCGATCAGACCGTCGGTGTATAGCAGCAGGTGGTCGCCCGGGCAGAGTTCGACGGTGGACGCCTCGAAGCGGGGATCGTGGACGGCACCGAGCAGCATGCCCGCGGGGGCGGGCAGGAAGCGGGCGTGACCGTCGCGGACGAGCAGCGGCGGCGGGTGTCCGGCGCGTACCCAGGTCAGGCGGCTGGCGGCGGGCTCGTAGACGGCCATGATCATGGTGGCGGTGTGGGAATGCCGCCCCGAGGTGTGCACGAGCAGGGTGTTGAGGTTGGCGAGGATTTCCGGCAGCGGGGAGCCGGTGATGGCCATGCCTTTGGCGGTGAAGCGTAGTTGGGCCATGGTGGCAACGGCGTCCAGACCGTGGCCGGCGACGTCGCCGACGACGAGCAGGGCGTTGCCGTCGGGAAGTTCGACGGCGCTGTACCAGTCCCCGCCGAGCCTGAGTCCTTCCTGGACGGGCAGGTAGGCGACGTCGACGGTCAGGCCCGCCAGGGCCAGCTGCTGCTGCGGGACGGGGAGCAGGGTGTCCTGGAGGCGGGCCGCCAGGTCACGCTCGGCCGCCAGCTGGCTCTGCTGGGCGAGCACGCTGCGCTTGTGCTCCAGGAGCTGCCGCTCGGCGTGCTTGGCCGCGCTGAGATCCTGGAAGAGACCATGAACGCGGACGGGCCGGCCCAGGGCGTCGTTGTCCGTCTCGGCCACGATCCGCACGTGGCGCACCTGCTGGTCGGGCAGACGGATGCGGAAGGTGCGGTCCACCGGCTCACCGGCCTCCAGCAGGCCCCGCACCGCCTGCTCCATCACCGGGCGGTCCTCGTCGTCGGCGTGCGCTGCCAGTTCCTCCAACGGCACGGGCCCCTGGCCGGGGTCGCGGCCGAAGATCGAGTACACCTCCTCGGACCAGACGATGCTGCCACCGACCAGGTCCCGGTCCGTCCAGCCCATCCGGCCCAGGCTCTGCATCAGGGCCAGGCGGTGCTGCTCGCGCTCGTCGGAGTCCAGACGGGCGTAGGAGACGACCAGCCCGCCTTGGCAGCAGGCCACACGCACCCGGTAGCGGGAGCGCTGCCGGAAACCGGCGGCGCTCTCCTCGTACTCCACCGCCCCCTCGTAAGGGGTGCCGCTGGCCAGGACGTCGAGATAAGTGCGCCACAGATCGGTGGCGTCGATACCGGGGTAGCTGTCGACGAGGCTCAGCCCGACCAGTTCCGGGCCCCGGCGCCCGACCGCGTCGAACGCCTCGGACCCGGCGGCGGCCAGTTCAAAATCCGTCACCGAGCCGTCGGGACCCCGTCGCGGCCGCAGGAAGACCACCGGTCCGAGCATCGCCGCGACGACCTCCCGGACCACCTCCGTCTGCGGACCTTCCTCGTCTGAAGGGCCGTGGTCGCGCTGGGCGGCTGTGGGCCTGTGGTCCGTCATGCTCCGATCATGGCACGGCGGCCGTGCGCCGCCTGCACCCCACCTGGCGCCCCCTGGTGTAGTCACCGGACGCGCTCATGCAATGAGCGGGTATCCGCCAGACCCGACGCGTCAGTGGGTCAGCATGCCGTCCGACCAGTACCCGTAGCTGGTGACCCCCGTGACAGGGTCGTTCCGCGAGCTCTTGCGGGGGGAGAAGCCGTGCGTGTGGGTGCGGTCGCGGTTCTCGAGACCGGTCACCAGCATCTGGCATCCGAGCCTGCTGTAGCCGTAGCCGTAGCCGTAGCCGTAGCCGTAGCCGTAGCCGTAGCCGTAGCCGTAGCCGTAGCCGTAGCCGTAGGCGGTGCGAATGCATGTGCCGCCGGTGACGCGGGCACTGCGCTGTCATGGCCGCCGCCGGGCGGAGGGAACTGGGGCGGGCACGGCCGTCGTGTCGGCTGGGTTCACGAGCACCTGGTTGAGGATGATAGGCGCATTCCGGCTCGTCGCCGGAGGCACGAGGTGTGACAGGGGAGCGACAGGGGAGCGGTCGATGAAGGGGCCCGAGGCTGTGCTTTCGGAGCTATTGGCGCGCTCGCACCGACTCGCGGTCCGTGACATCCCCTCCACCGTCGAGGAGACAGGCCGACGCCTGGGCCTGTCCGCAGTACAGCTCTACGTGGCAGACCTCCAGCAAACCCGGCTCATCGCCCTGCCCGGCACGCCCGGCGACGCGCAGGGCGAGGAGACCGTCGACATCGACTCCTCCCTCGGTGGCCTCGCCTACCGCACCCAGCAGGTCCAACAGCCGCGGTACGGGGGCACGGCATGGGTGCCGATGATCGACGGGATCGAGCGGATCGGCGTCATGAAGGTCACCGCGCCGCAGATGTCTCCAAGCATGCTCGACTCGTGTGTGGCCCTTGCAGCACTGGTCACGCTGCTACTGGTCTCCAAGTCGCCCTACAGCGATGTGCTGATCACCCACGAGCGGACCCGGACGATGACCGTCCAGGCCGAGCTGCTCTGGGCATTCGTGCCACCACGCACCATCGGCACCACCACGGTCACCTCCGCCGCGGTCCTGGAACCCGCATACGACATCGGCGGCGACGCTTTCGACCACAACGTCACCGACGGCGCCCTGCACCTGACTCTCGTCGACGCCATGGGCCACGACCTCGCCTCCGGCGGCGCCAGCGCGACCGCGCTCGCCGCCTGCCGGGCAACCCGCCGCTCCGGCGGCACTCTGCCCGACATCGCCACCACGATCGACCGCACACTCGACCAATGGATCCCCGGCCGCCTGCTCACCGCCATCATCGCCAAGCTGGACAGCGCCACCGGACAACTCGCCTGGATCAACTGCGGACACCCGTCACCCCTGCTCCTCCGCGACGGACACGTACTGCCCCACATCCTCGACCGGCCCGCGCAGCTGCCCCTGGGCCTGGGCTTCTACCGAGACGCGCCGCCCGTCCAGCACCATGAACGCCTCCAGCCCGGCGACCGCATCCTGATGTACAGCGACGGAGTCACCGAAGCCCGCGCCCCCGACGGCAGCCTGTTCGGTGAAGAACGCCTCGCCGACACGATCATTCGCTCCATGGCAGCCGGAGACAACGCACCCGAGGCACTACGCCGCCTCTTGCAGAACCTGCTCAGCCACCAGCAGCACCAACTACGCGACGACGCCACCATCCTGCTCAGCGAATGGCACCCCGACTGACCCACCAACACGAGACGAACTCTCGGGGGGCTCGACCGACCATCCGGCAGCGGCTGGGCCAAGGCCATCGGGAGCCGCCGAGGTGATGCGGAAGGGGTCCCGCCAGAACCGGGGAGCGGCTGGTGTCGTGCAGACCTGGGTGTGCGCCGCCGGTGGTGCAGCGGCCGCTGGAGATAACGGGCGCGCCGGCCCTGTTCACCATCCGTGAGGTCAGACACCGACACCCTGACCAGACCCGCGGAACTCCGCCCCCCCCGCGGCCACGAGAAGCGGATCCATTCCACGTCACGACCGCGTCCGGCCCGAACCGGGGAGGGAGCCTCGCGTGCGGTGCCGCGAGGTGTCCCTGCGATCGCCCGGCCTTCCTCGCTCCGTTCCCGGCCCGGGCCGTTCACGGCATCGGCCCCGCCCAGCGGCACGGCCTGCCCACTGTCGGCGCGCTTGCTGCCCTGGAGGCGACCGTCGGTTGCCGGATCCTCGGTGGCCAGGGCCGGGCGCGTCCTGGGCCCGGGTCCGCGCGGTCGAGCCGCGCGGCGTGACCGCGGCCCGTATGCCCGAGTCCGCCAGCACCTCCCGCGCCTCACACGCCTTCACCATCGATACCCATGACCCCGTCCATCCGTGCCGCCGTACTCGACCTGCCCGTCACCCTCGGCGGCCTGCATCTCACGGCGGTCGCCGGGCACAGCCCTTCTCCGGAAGGACGCGACGGGTGACATCGACCGGTCCGTGCCGGTCGGCTCGGCACGTCATGGACGGCTGACGGCTTTTGAAGGCACCTCGGATCGGCCACCATGGAGGTCCGCCGACGATCCGAGGACGCGATGAACGAGGGTGGGCACGTTCCGGAGGAGCAACGAAGCGGGCAGCAGCCGCAGCAGGTGGGACCGGCGCCGTGGCTGGCGCTGGCCTGTCTGGTCGGGCTCTTTCTGGCCTACATCGTGCTCACGCACTTCACCACAGAGCTGCGGGCGGCGTTGTGGGGCGAGCCTGGCACCGTGACCGAAGCCAGCTGCCGGACGTACGACAACACCGTGGCCAACGCGGGAACGTCGACGTCCTGCTCAGGCGCCTTCACCCCGGACGGCGGCGGCCCGCCGTTCGAGGTCCCCGTCGAGGGCGCCATCGATTCGCGACCGGTCCGCGCGTGGCTGGTGGACGGTACGTCCGGCACCGCCTATGTCTCACCCACCGTGTGGGCGGGGGTGCTTCCGGTGGGGTTGTCCGTCCTCCTGGTCGGTGTCCCGGCGGCGGTGACGGTCGCGCGCGTGTGCCGCGTCCACGCACAACGCCCGGGAGAGCGGATTCACGGATCAGGCCCCGAGTCCAGTGGGTGATCGACGGCGAGCGCAATGGGCACAGCCAAGCAGGCCACCTGCCTCGACATCCACAAGCGGGCCGCCGACTAGGTGTATGCCCGCAGGGTTGTTGACGCGGCTGATGGGTGGGGTCCGCCGAGTCCGGTGTGGCTGCGGTGGTGGTTGGAGGTGTGGATGAAGTCTGTCAGGGCTTGGGTCCGCTCGTGGTTCGAGGTGTAGGACTTCAGGTAGGCCCATTCGTCGAGGAGGGTGCGGTTGAAGTGTTCGGCTTTGCCGTTGGTCTGGGCCAGGTAGGGGCGGGTGAGTTTGCCGGTGGCGCCGAGGTCGGCGAGGGCGTTCTTCCAGGCCAGGCCTTTGCGGTAGGCCCAGGCGTTGTCGGTCAGGACCCGTTCGATGCGGGTGATGCCACGGGCGTGGAAGAACGCGGCCGTGCGGGTGAGGAAGGCGCGTTAGTCAATGACACACATCAACCAACGATGGGCCGCGATCACGCTCATGACCAGGCGCATCACCCGCAGGCAGTCCGGAAGGACCGGCCAAACCGCCTCCAGTGAGGGCGAACGAGACTGACGGTCGCCCGGGCGACCGTCACCGCGCTCCTGCCCCCGTTCAGGGCGCCGCCAGGGTCGGGATTTCTAGATGGTCTGCAACAAAACTATCCGCTACAGTCTCTATTGCTGCTCACCCGGCAAGGGGGACCACGTGTTTGTCGCATCCAGCTCTGCGTCATCGCGCGCTCCGCCCGCCGCCCCGAGCGGCAGACCGTCCTGGAACCCGTCGTCGATGAGCCGGCTCCCGCCCACGCTGCGGCTGTCGACCACCCCCCCGTCCTGCCCGACGCGCCCCACCCCGACCACCAAAGGCTGATCCACATGAACGAGCACCCCGCTACCGAGACCGCCACCACCCAGAACGACGGACCGGCTCCCCGAGCGCTCACCGCCCAGGAGCTCTCCCAGCTGTTGAGCCAGCAGCAGTTCGGCGTACTCGCGAGCGTCAGGAGCACCGGCCACCCGCACCTGTCGACCGTCCTCTACGACTGGAACGCCGAGGAACGTGTACTGCGGGTCTCTTCCACCGCCAACCGCCTCAAGGTCCGCCAATTGCGTAAGGACCCGCACGCCTCACTGCACGTCAGCGGCCCGGACGTCTGGTCGTTCGCCGTCGCCGAGGGGGAGGCGGAGATAGTAGACCCGGCCGACGGGGCGGCCCCCGGAGAGAAGCCGCTGCCTGACCGGCGCGTGACCATCCTGCTCCGGGTCGCTCGCCTGTACGGGACTGCCCTGGATATCCCCGCCCAGGGCTGAAGAACCATGTCGAAGCAGGAAGACGAGGTCAGATCTCCCTTCCGTGCGGCAGGGTGTCTCACGAAGACGCGTAGAGAGCCTCGGTGAAGAAGACGACCACGGCGAAGGAGACCCCGGCGCGCACCCTCGAGCCGGTGATGGAGCGGCACCCCGCCGACGGCATGCGCTGCGCGCACCCGGCGCGCTGACATCGCCGCCGTCGGCTTTGTCCACCGAGGCGACGGCACGACACAAACGAGGGACCTGGCCCGACTCGGTTGTCGGCTGCTGGAGTCCGAGGTGTGCAGCACGGGCCTGGCCTCGGTGGTCAACCCCGGGCCTGGACTAGATGGGGGCTCCGCCGGTACTCGCCGCGGCCGCGCACGCCACCTATACGTGTGTGGAGATGGCGGGGTGGGGGAGGGGGCTGGTTGTCAGGAGGGCGCACCCTGAGGGATCGTTGCCTGAAGGAAACGATTTCTTTCGAGTTGGTGAGGTGAGGGATTCGCCCAGCGGGTCCCAGAGATTTGGTCTCCACCCAGGAGCAGACGCTCGGCGTCGCAGACCCGTATTTCCCGTGGGGCCGGGCCCCGTACCCGGTTCTGATCGCTGACGCGGCAGGCAACCTCGTCCAGCTCAACGACGCGGCCGCGGTACTGCTGCCCGAAGCCCACCCCCAGGCGACCCTGTCCGATGTTGCACCCGCCTGGCTGGCCTCAGCCCACCAGGCGATGCGCATCCCCGGTCCGCGGGCAGCTCAGGAGCAACACGAGCCACTCTCGGGCGTGATCGAGGGGCGCCGCTTCGAGGCACACCCCAGCGCCCGAGACGACGGCACAGTGGCATGGTGGCTGGTGGACGATTCCGACCACCAGCTGGCTCGCGAGACTCTGCGCATGGAGCGCAAGCGGACCTCGTTCCTCGCGCAAGCCTCCAGCGCTCTGCTCTCCTCCCTCAACCTGGCGCGTTGCATGGAGGTGACCGCACAGATGGCAGCCGAGAGCCTCGCCGACGCCGCACTGGCCATCGCCCCGGCCCGCGGTCACCGGCTGCCCGTCGTGACCTGTCTGCGCGGCGGGACCCCCACCACCACACAAGAAGTGATGGACCCCGACCAGGTTCCCGGCCTCGGCGAAGCCCTGCGCGGCTTCCCGCCGGTGCCTTCCCGATGGATCGACCCCGCCGCTGCCCCGGACTGGATGATCCCCGAAGGCTTCGGCCCCGTCGGAGCCATAGTGATCACCCCGCTGCCTGGACACGGTGTTCCAGCAGGCGCACTGGTCCTGCTACGCGAGGAGGGCAGCACCGCCTTCACCGACGAGGAGGAAGTCTTCGCCCGCCTGTTCGCCGCCCGCTCCGGAGCCGCGATGTCGGCCGCCCGCCTGTACGCGGAGCAGAACGCCATAACCGAAGTCCTCATGCGGGAACTGCTGCCCCCGGTTCTGCACCAGATCTCCGGGGTCGACTTCGCCGGCCGCTACCGGCCTTCGGCCGACCACGAGCGGATCGGCGGAGACTTCTACGATGTCCACCCCGCCGCCGTCGAGGGCGAACCGGCCCTGGTGACGCTGGGCGACGTAGCCGGGAAAGGGCTGGAAGCCGCCGTCCTGACAGGCAAGATCCGCAACACCCTGCATGCACTGCTGCCGATGGCCGACGACCACCAACGCATGCTCAGCCTGCTCAACACCGCGCTCCTCAACTCCCACCACGCCCGGTTCGCCACGCTGGTCCTGGCCTCCGTCGTCCGCCGGGGCAACGAGGTCCAGGTACGACTGACCAGCGCCGGCCATCCCAGTCCCCTGATCGTCCGCCGGGACGGCACTGTCGAGGAAGCCGACACCCGCGGCACCCTGGTCGGCGCCTTGCCGGAGGCCAGCGCCCGCACCACGACCGTCACGCTCGCTCCTGGCGAGTCCTGCGTCCTCTATACCGACGGAATCACCGAGGCCAGGGGCGGCCCGCTGGGCGACGCCCAGTTCGGTGAACAACGCCTCATGCATGCCCTGGCCGGATGCGCCGGCATGCCCGCGGAAGGCATCGTGGAGCACATCCAGATGCTCGCCTCCGAGTGGCTCGGCAACCGCCGCCACGACGACATGGCGGTCCTCGCGATCACCGCACCCCGAACCCACCACCTGAGCGCGGTGGACGGCCACACCCGGGGCAGGTACACCGCATGAACACGCACCACCCGACCCGCCTCCTCCACGGCGAACACGCCCGAGAACTGGCCGACGAACTGTGGACGGCCGTGACGACCGGGCACGAGTACGCCGCCACCGACATCGTCCTGCGCGCTCTCGATCAAGGCGCCGACCCCGAGACGGTCCTCCTCGACGTGATCGCGAAGGTCCAGGCCACCGTCGGTGAGGAGTGGGCCGCCAACCGCCTCAGCGTCGCCCAGGAACACGCCGCCACCGCCATCAACGAACGCGCCGTCGCCGCCCTCGCCCTGCACCCCTCCGCGCGCACCACCACCCCCCACCAGGGACGGATCACCGTGGTCTGCGTGGACGGCGAATGGCACGCACTTCCCGCCCGACTGCTGGCCGAAGTGCTCAAACTACGCGGCTGGCAGGTCGACTACCTCGGCACACAGGTCCCCGCCCCCCACCTCATCTCCCACCTGACCCTCACCGACGCCGACGCGGTGGCCCTCTCCAGCTCCATCGCCACCCGACTGCCCACCGCACACGCCGCCATCACCGCATGCCAAGCCGTCGGCGTCCCCGTCCTCGTGGGCGGCGCCGCCTTCGGACCCGACGGCCGCTACGCACACCTGCTGGGCGCCGACGCCTGGGCACCGGACGCCCGCACCGCAGCCGACCGCCTCGCCAAGGGACCGCTGCCGCGCCCGCGAGTCGACCACCGGCAGGTAGACGACCTGCCGCACCTGGCCGACCAGGAATACACCATGGTCGCCCGCAGCCGGGACTCCCTGGTACGGGCCGTCTTTACCGACCTCGAAGACGCGTTCCCCGCCATGCGCGCCTACGACGACAGGCAACGCGAGCACACGGCAGAAGACCTCGCACACATCGTGGACTTCCTCGCCACCGCCCTCTACCTGGACGACGAAGCCCTCTTCAGCCAGTTCATCACCTGGACCGCTCAGATCCTCCGTGCCCGAGGCGTGGCCCCTCATTCACTCCCGCCGGCCCTTCGACTGTTCGCCCACGAACTCAAGGACTTCCCCCGCGCCGCCCGCGCCCTTCAGCGCGGCCTCGACGCCCTCGCCACCGACCACTCCACAGCTGGAACACCCGCATGACCCAACTGCCTACCGCACTCCACCTGACCACCACCGACACCCAGGACACAGTCCGCATAGAGATCACCGGGGACCTCGACTACGACAGCGCCGACCTCCTCCTGAGCGAGGTCACCGCCCAGCTCTCGGCCCGCCCCGGCCTGAAAGACCTGCACCTGCACTGCGCGCAGATCGGCATCGTCGACTCCATGGGGCTGTCCATCCTGCTGATGATCCGCCGCCGTACCACCGCGACCGGAACACGCCTGCACCTGCACGACCGGCCCGCGCAGCTGACCCGGCTCCTCGACCTCACCGGTACGCTCGACTACCTCACGGCCCCGACCCCCACCGGCGCCGCGACCCCGCACCCCAACAACACGACCCCACCCCCGATGACCGCGGGGGAGGGACAAGCGGCCCGCCCCACCGGACCGGACGGCACCACCTGAGCCACTGCCCGGACCACTACCCAACGGGGGAAGCCATGCCCGCACCACGAACTGCCCCGAGCAGTACCTGCTCCCAGGCCACCCGGTGCGCCAGCGGCATCGCCGAACTCCTCGACATCCTGTGGGAGCACTCCAACAACACCACCGCGCCGGCCACCGCCCCGACCTCCCCATCCCAGCTGCGGCTGATGTACGCCGTCGACCGGCAGGACGGCATCAGAATGCGTACCGTCTGCCAACTCCTCGCCTCCTCACCCCCCAACATCACCCGCATGTGCGACCGCCTCCAGGCCGTCGGCTTCCTCGAACGCCTCCCCTGCCCGGACAGCGGACGCGAAGTCGTCCTCCGCCTCACCCCCGCCGGAAAGAGGCACCTCCAAGGCATCCGCGAGCGACGCGAAGCCACCTTGCACGAAGCGGTCCACAACATGCCCCTGAACGAACGCCACGCTCTGACACGAGGTCTCACCGCGCTCGCCACGCAACTCAACACCAGCGTCCGCGAAGACCACACACGTCCTGGCGCCAACCCCGCGGCCTGAAGCGGAGCCGGACGGCCTGCACGTCACGGACCGCTTCCGGAACGCAACCGGGGCCTGCGCATCCCCTCGCCGGGCCCGCCCACCTCCGCGGCACCGCCTCACCCCGCACAGGCGGCGGCGCCCTTCCGCCACGGCCTGCCCCACACCACCCCGGCCCTGGTGCCGGTGCGCACGGCAGACCTGCGGCGCCATCATCCCCACCCCGCACTGCGCCGACCACGACCGCGCCGACGAGCCGGTACGGGAGGTGGCACCCCGCCGACGAGATCCGCTGCACCACCCTCCGCCACGCCCGCGCCTGGCCGGACACGCTCTAGCCTCGGTGGGCACCCTGGATGATCCGGCCGACGATGGCCGCGGCCTGCTCTGGGTGGCCCTCCAACCATGTGCCGAGATCTTCCCGTACGGCCTCAGCGATGCTGGTGCGCACTCCAGCGCCGCCCAGTACGCCGCGCGTGGAGCCCGAGAACTCGGGCCGGTCCAGCTTCACCGACACGACCGCCGTCAGACCGTCGCCGATCTGGTCGACGCTGAGATCGGTGGCTGTTTCCGCCAGGAGCCGCCGTTCCCGCACGTGCGCGTTGACCGCGGCTGCCACCCGTCGCGGAATCCCGCCATGTGCGTGCCACCGTGGGGTGTGGGCTCGCTGTTGGCGTAGCCCTGGAGCCGCTCCTCGTGGGAGCCACGCCACCGCAGGGCCACCTCGACCGTCCCGGCGATCCGCGAGTCTTCCCGCTCGAAGCCGATGACGTCTGGGTGAACGGACGCTCCCGCCTGCGCGTCGAGGAAGGCGACGAAGTCCCGAGCCCCGCCCGGGAACCGGCACCGTACCGATCGGGACCCGTTCGGGGGCGTTCGTCGGTCAGCGATATGTCCAGGCCCCGGTTGAGGAAGGCCAGTTCCCTGAAGCGCTCTGCCAGCACCGCGAACGAGCACTCCGCCGTCTCGAAGATGTCGGTGTCGGGCCAGAAGGCGATGGTGGTCCCGCCTCTGGTAGTCGGTCCTGCGATGGTGGGTGGGGTGAGCGCGACGCCGCGCGCGTACTCCTGGACCCACGTGACCCCCTCGCGTCGTACCTCGGCTGTCAGTCGGCTCGACAGGGCGTTGGTGACGCGGGGCCCGACGCCGAAGAGGCTCGAGGCCACAGCGTGGCGGCCGCCTGGCTCCGTCCCGGGGTGCATGTGGGTCAGTAGAGCTTCGAGGCTGGGACCGCCTGTGTCCCTTTCGGCCTCAACGGGGACACCCGGCCCGTCGTCGGCGACACGTACGCCACCGTAGGGCGTGAGGGTGACGTCGACGGCGCTGGCACGGCCGGCCAGGACGTCATTTACCGCCCGGCCGACGACATCGAACACCATCTGGTGCAGGCCTCGCTGGCTGATCGAGCCAACGTACATCCCGGGCCGCTTCCGAACGGCTTCCAACCCCTCTAGTACCTGGATGTGGCTACTGAACTTGAACTCGTGATGTCGGTCGACTCGTGGTGGCGGCGTCAGGGTCCGAGACGTCGGCTGTTACCGGCTCGGGTTCAGGACGACGGCTGTAGCCAGCTCCGCGCCGCAGAGAGGTTCACCTCGACGTCATCGCTCCACGAACAGACCTCCAGCCATGAGAGGTAGCCGCCTTGCGCGAAGACCAAGACCTCACCAGGGCACTCGCCGGTTTCGGTGAACAGCTTTACGTCGGCAGCCACGACGGTGCCGGGGCCCGTTGGCGCGGGCTCCAACGCGTCGGCGTCAAGGTCGAAGTAGGCAGTGCCGCACCCACACTTGCAGCGGGATTGCACCCTGAGTTGGGGCACCTGCCGTCGGAGGGCGACGTGAATCGGCTCGTCCGGGTTCAGGACGAGGCCAAGCACGTCAGCTACATCCTCGGGCAGACTCTCAGGCATGCCGCCACCGTAGCTGACCAGCAGCTTCGGGCTTCGACCAATTTCGAGTCCGTCGACCCGACGCTCACAGGGCCAGGTCGGTGTCGCCGGCCAGCTGTCAGGCGAACGGCACCGACATCACTCAATCGAGTTCAGTAGCGGGCGAGGGTCCAGTTCGTGAGGCGGTCCACGATGTCGAGAACCGACCTGCGTGCCCCGGCGGAGATGAACGCGAAGACGACGAACGAGGGGATGAGCGCCACGATCACGACCAACGCGGGCAGCAGACGGACCACGACGGTGCAGAAGTCCAGCAGGGCGCGGAGGGTCCGGGTCTGAGACAGGAGGTCGATCAAACGGTCCAGCAAGGTGCACTCCTCGGATACGCGAGCGGGGTCACCTGGTGTCCGACTGAGGGCATACGTCTCCCTCGGACGGTGCCTTGTCAGGGCAACCAAGCTAATGAAGAACCCCGCTGGCCCGCGTTTCACGAGTCAGCGGCAGGTACGAAACCTGCTGCGCATCCCTGTCTCCCTGCATATCGACCTACGAAGCCGGACAACAGTCCGGCGGGCAGCTGAATTTACTGACCGCCACACTGTCATTCAAGGACGAATTTTAGTCACTGTCTAGAAATGCTCGAAGCTACTGCCTGAGCTTGTATGCGTGATGCCGGCCAGTCGTCCGTGATCAGGCCGGTGCTGGTCAGGCAGCCGTCGACCAGGTCCGGACGGTACTGGATCTGCTTGAGCCTGCGCTTGACGGCGCGAGTGATCTGTCCGAGGTCGGTTGCGGCGAGGTTGCCGATGTCGCGTTTGACCAGTGACCGGATGCCCTCTTGCGAGTTCAAGTCCGGTGCATAACTCGGACGTTGGAAGACGGTGAGCCAGTCCGCGTGGTCGGCGATGAATCGGCGCATCGCCTCGACCAGGTGCATGCGCAGGTTGTCCCAGACCAGCACGATCGGGCCGCCGAGCTGGATGTGCGCTCTGACCAGCAGGTCGCACGTGTCGCGCCAGCCGATGCCCTTCGGCTCGCCCTTGCGGCCCCGGTACTCGCGGACCGAGTAGAACGTCCGGGACCGCTTCCCCGGCTTGTAGCAGGTCAACCCGGCTATGGACACCCGGCCCGAGCCCCGGCCACGGACCCGGACCACTGGCGTTGAGCCCTTGCGTCCCCAACTTCTTGCTCGCGGCGGCGTCATCGACTGCCCGGCTTCGTCCTCGAAGACGATCCAGCCGTCACATGCCGCCGCGGTGCTCTTACCCGCGGCCAGGTCTCCTTCTTCCAGACCTCGACCGCCGCGTCGTCACGCTCGATCGCCCGCCGAGCCGGCTGCTGCCAGGACCAGCCGTGCCGCTTCAGCAGCAGCTACGTTGCCCTCCACGGTGTTGCTCACGTGGAACAGCCGGCCGATCAGCGTCTTGATCCGGGCTAGTGTCCACCGCTGGTCGGCCCAGCCGTGGACCAGCGGCCCACGCTCCAGTTCCCGTTCCAGCCTAGCGATCTGTGCTTCGCCGAGCCTCGGCCGCCCCGGCGATCCCTTCGACAGGACCCCCGCTTCACCGCGCTCGCGCCACTGACGGCGCCACCGTTCCACAGACCGCTCGCTGACCCGCAGCGTCGCAGCGATCTCCCTGTTCTTCTGCCCGCCTTGGAAGCGTGTCACGGCCTGCGGCCGGCCCCGCTCCCTCGCGGCCCTCCCGACGTCGGTCAACCCGCCGCCCTGCGCGTATCTCACAGTTCAGGGCTACCGGAACGGACCGACCACCATCAGGCGAACGGTCCCACATCACCCAATCAAGTTCAGTACCAAGCTTCACTTGGCTGTCGAGCAGGGGCCAACTCTGCTGATGTGGTCTCAGGTGTAGCGGGAGCGGCGTGTGGTGCTGATGTAGGCGATGGCAAGAAGAGCCAGGACTTCCGTCATGAGTGCCAGGGCGGCCGGGACTTGCGGCACAGGGGTGGGGATGGTGGGGGTAAAACCTCCCGTGAAGGCCATGTGTGGGTAGGCCAGAGTCATCAGCAGGTTGCGAGGGTCGAAGCGTCCCGCAACCGGTAGCACGAAGAAGAGGGCGCTGAAGAGCGGTATCACGTACAGCGGGCGGCGAAGGGCCAGCCCGGCGCCCATTCCCAGAAGCGCGAAGAAGACTCCGGTACTCAGCAACGCCAGCATGGGCGCGATCAGATCTGTGACGGGCAGGTCTGAGGGTACGGAGACGAGGGGGTCGTCAAGGCGTCCGGATGTCGCCCAGCTCAGACCCGTGCTGATCAGCACGGCGAGAGTCATGGCCGCTACTGTCAGCGCTGCGACCATGGTGACGAGCGTGGCGATCTGGGAGACGAAGAGGGTTTGGTGGCCGGCACGAACAGCGCGAAACTTTAGGGTCTTGAAGTAGGTGTCGCGGGTCGCAGCGACAGCTCCGTAGGTGAAGAACATGACGGGGGCGATGACGAAGCACAAAACCTGGAGCAAGCTGACCGTGCTCTGCACAATGTGCAGGTTGGCCATGGCAGTTCCCGCCTGATGCCAGGTGTCCTGCAAAGGAGCGTCGGTAGGGTCGTCAAGGCCTATAGCCTGGGTGAAGGCGTAGCCGCCCTCCTCGTGGAGGAAGGCCCACTCTTCGTGGAGGCTTGTGAGTGCGCCGCGGGCTGTGCCGTAGGCGCCCACGGCGAAGGCCGCGCTGGCCAGTGCGCAGCAGGCCAAGGCGTAGAGTGAGTATCCGGAAGCCCATTGGTACCGCAGGTCAGTCCGGATCACGCTGGCAGTGAGTGAGGTAGGCCTCTTCGAGACGGTCGCCGTCTTGGGATCGGAAGTCAAGCCGCGTGATCCTTTTCTGTGCCAGGGCGAACACGTCGTCCGCCACACGCTCGTAGAAGTCGAATTGGTGGCCCGCAGCGATCACGACACTGTTCTGTTTGAGCTTTGTGATCACGCTCTGAAGCCATATCAGGCTGTCGTAGTCGAGCCCGTTAGCCAGCTCGTCCACAATCACGTACGGCGGGCGGGCCAGAGCCAGGGCGGTGATATAGACCTTCTTGCGTTGCCCGTAGGACAGCGCTTTGGCAGGCTTGTCCAACAACGCCGGGGAAACCTGTGTGCCGGTGACTGCGCGGGCCTGGTCGGCAGTCACCTTGCGGCCCACGAGCAGGCGCAGATTCTCCCAGCCCGACAGGTGCGGATAAAGGGCGCAGTCGTCGAACACGGGAAACAGTCCGGGGCGTATCCCCTGTAGGGGGCTGTTGTCGAAGGTGACACTGCCGCAGAAGGATTCCAGGGCGGACAGGCACTTGAAGAAGGTGGTCTTTCCTGCCCCGTTCCTCCCGAGCAAGTAGCTCACCCTGCCACGCTGGAAGACGGCGGACACCTCGTCCAGGACCAGGTGCCTTCCATAGCTTTTGACGATCTTTTCGGCGCGTATCACCGAGTGTTAATCCTGTTCTAGACCAGAGGGACGGGACGAGCCACAGCACACCGAAAGCTGTTCGGACGGACCAAGGGGGATCGGCGATCAGCCGAGGGGGGAAGCCTCGGCTGATCGCCGCATGCTGCGGGGGCTTGCTGTCAGCCCGTCCACCGCCAAGCGCCGGACCTGTTGCCCGTGAAGTAGTGCATGTAGTCCTTCGAATAGACCTTCACGCTCCCCCACGGGGTCGGGACTCCGGCACCGATCGTGTTCTTGGCCCGCCAGTTGTGTGTTGCGTTCGTCGCGTTGTAGCGAGTGATTCCCTTGTTCTCGGCAATGTTCGGGAAGATGTGCCCGTTGGCCTGCCAACCCTGGGATGCGGTCACCTTGCTTCCGTTATATCCGAAGTAGACCGTGTCACGGGTCCACATCAACGCGCTGCCCCTCTTGAACTCGGCCTTGACGTAACGAGTTGCTGCCCGAGCACCCATCCGAGTGTCATCCAGCGGCTGGGGGAGTTTGGCCTCTTCCACTGACACCGCACCGCCGGATGCATGCGGCTTGGCAGTGAGCGCCTCTACCTGCTCAGGACTCAGCTCGGATACAGGGACAGTGCTTCCGTCCGTGCTCACCGCCAGAGGCTCGTCAGCAGCCATGGCTAGCGTTGCCGGAGCCGCTACACCAAGAATGATTCCGCCTGAAATAGCCGCCGTAATCAGTCGCTTACGCATGGAGATCTCCAAATCGAATTGAATTCTATGAATAAAAGACATGACGCCTCGTCAGATTGCTGAGCAGATCCTGAGAAATTTGACATACTGCACGCGGATTCCGCGGATCCGGCCAACCGATTCCCCTCTGACGTCCGGGCGTCGCCCGTAGCCCGGCACCCAGGAAGCCTCAGGACTTCGTCTGCCTTCCGAGCCGGGAGAGCCTGACCGCCTGTGGTGCTCCGCGGCGGCCGGACCAGAGACCCCCACGCTGCACCACGCGTCGCTGGGGCAGGCCATTTTTGAGAACCCCGGGTGGCCGTCACGAAAGCCGCGAGGCCGGTGTCGAGTTGACAAGGCCGACGCGTACCCATCTGGTCCGGGGTGATGGACCGAAAGGCCAGCCGGTGCGCCGGGGGTGGTGGCGCGGGAAGGTGCGAGGCGTTCCGTGCCCCTACTCTTTCCCGGCCGGCCATCTCCTTCTAGGAGCCGTACGGCTATGACGTCATCAACTGGCCTTATGAGCAGACAGCAAACAGCAGGCAGCAGGCGCGTGAGCCGAGGCTCTGCACTGTTTAGGGGTCGGCGAGGCCATTGCCTGGCTGCATGTCCAGCGCAGGCCGTCTCTCTGCATCCACCTGAACGACGAGCGTGAGTACCCCGAGGTGATGGTTAAACACGATCTCGTCTCAATGACGACCGTATGGGTGCCCATCGCCCTGCCCGACGACTGGACTGCAACCCATCGAGGCCTGCTAGGCAGTATCTTCAAATGATCTTGCCTGGTGGATCATGGTGTTGTGATACGTCGCCATGAACTGTCGGATGCTGAGTGGGAGTTCGTCCGGCCGTTGCTGCCCGAGTCGTTGAGGGGGCGGAAGCGGCTGGACGACCGCCGGGTGCTGAACGGGATCGTGTGGAAGTTCCGGACCGGGACGGCCTGGCGGGATGTGCCTGAGCGTTACGGTCCGTGGGCCACGCTGCATACGCGTTTTCGCAGGTGGGCGGCGGACGGCACGTTCGACCGGATGCTGCGGGCCGCCCAGGCGAAGGCGGACGCGGCAGGCGACGTGGAGTGGCTGGTGTCGGTCGACTCGACCGTCGTCCGCGCTCATCGGCATGCGGCCGGGGCCCGAAAAGGGGGCTCCGCAACCCGGCCCTCGGCCGGTCCAGAGGCGGTCTGACCAGCAAGATCCACCTGGCCTGTGACGGCCGGGGCCGCCCGCTCGCCTTTCTGGTCACGGGCGGCAACACCAACGACTGCGCCCGGTTCACCGCCGTGATGGACCAGATACGGGTGCCCCGGACTGGCCCGGGACGACCCCGGACCCGGCCCGATCACGTCCTGGGCGACAAGGGCTACAGCTCGAAAGCGATCCGCGCCTGGCTGCGGCGCCGCGGCATCCCGCACACGATTCCCGAGCGTGCCGACCAGGTCCGCAACCGGGTCCGGCGAGGCAGCCGCGGAGGCCGCCCGCCGGCCTTCGACCGCGAGGCATACAAGCACCGCAACGTCGTGGAACGCTGCTTCAACCGCTTGAAACAGTGGCGCGGCATCGCCACCCGCTACGACAAGACCGCCCAGTCCTACGAAGCAGCCGTCACCCTCGCATCACTCCTGATGTGGGCGTGACATTTGACGACAGAACCTAGCGCGGCTCTGCGCGGTCATCTGCTCCCCGCGCACGCGGGGATGGCCCCGTCCTTCCAGAGGGCATCCGCCATCCAGGTAGGACCCGCCCTCAGCGACCGCGGACGTGCCAAGGCCGTGGCGGAAGGGCGTATCCCCTCGTACGCCATCATCAAGATCCCCCTCGCGCAGGTCTCCTCCACGCCCCTCAACCCGCGCCGGAACTTCGGGAGCCCGGAAGAGCAGGCGCGCTTCGGCGAGGAACTCCGCCAGGCACAGCTCGCAGCCTGCGTTGTCGTGACCCGGGCCGCGTACCTGTCCCTGTGGCCCGACCACGCAGCGCAGATCGGCGACGCTGAGTACGTTCTCGTCAACGGTGAGCGCCGCTTCCGCAGCGCCATGCACGTCGAGCTGCCCACCCTCGACTTCGTCATCCGGGACGAGTTCGCGGACAGCCGGGAGGAGTTCCTCAACCGGCTGCTCAAGGAGAACCTGGACCGCGCCGACTTCGACCCCGTCGAGCGCGCCACCGGCGTCCAGCAGCTGGTCGACGTATGCGCCGAGAAGAGCGGCGGGCACGGAGCCCAGGCCCGCGCGGCCGAGCAGCTCGGGAAGTCGCGAGCGTGGATTACCAACCAGCTCGGCCTGCTCGCCCTGCCGGCGGAGGTCCGTGCATCCGTCAGCACCGGAGAGACCTCGGCCAGGGACGCGGTCGGGATGGCCCGGCGCCTCAAAGCCCCCCACCGCGCCTTCTGCTGAAGAGCTCTTCCAGCTCCTCGCAGCCCACAAGGCGGAGGAGGCCAGAGCCAAGGCGCAGAAGAGGGCGATGCTGGAGTCAGCCGCCGCGACGGGGTTGTTGACCGCGGTCAACAACCCCGTCGCGGCGGGGCGAGGAGTCGACCCCCCAGTCCGAGGCTCGGCCCGATCCCCTGCCTGGCGGGGCGGAAGTGTTGACCGCGGTTAACAACTCCGTGCCGCCAGGACGTACCGCCGCGCAGACCGAACAACCCACGGATCCGGACAAGTACCTCGGTCCCGCACCCGATCCCCGAGTCAGCCATGCGCCTGCGCCAGCACCTCGGCGCCACCCCGCAGGAGCAGGCCGACAACATCGTCCAGGCCCTCTCTGCCGAGGAGCTTGAAGCGCTGATTGAGGAGCTTCACAGCAGGATCTGACCCCTCACGGGACAGGAAGCCGGGTCGACAAAGGACCCGGCTTCCTGCGTTCCAACTCAAGGTTTTGCCGGGCAGGGTCCCAGCCAAGCGGATGCCGGAGACGCCGTGGACGCGCTCGGCGAGACAACGGCCCGACCTGTCGGG
>NZ_BAAAXG010000027.1:0-77500 GCF_039535475.1 Streptomyces showdoensis
CCTCTTGCCGGCCTGCCGCGTTCCCTCGATGTCGTTCAGTGCCTCGTCGTCGTTGTCGTACTCGTTGTCCTTGAGGTACTGCAACGTGTCAGTGGCGTAGGCCGTGTCGATCGACGAGCCCACGGCTTCCATGACCAGGGGAACCGCGGTGACAGCGACAAGGCCTGCGGCCGGCCCGAGCACCACGGCAGATCCGACGCCCACAACGGCCGCCACACCCGAGCTGACCCCCGTCTTGCGCCACTCGGCCTGCTGCTCCAGTTCGAGATTGCGCTGGTCCTCGTCGTCCTTGAAGTCCTGAGCGATCTGGTTGATGCGCGATTCGTCGAGGATCCCGTGCATCTTGGTGGCATTGTGCGCGAACTCGAGCCCTTCGGCTCGGTCTCCGCTCATCGCCTTGAGCCCACTCGCTTCGAAGACCTGCTGCGCTGCGGACATGCTCCTGTAGGCGCCCTCGTCCCCGGCCACGGCCGTCATGAATCGCAGACTCTCGACCTGGCCGAAATCCGTGTGATCCTTTCCGTCACTGCTCAGCCGGAACAACTTGTCGCGATCCGTGTTCTCACCGCTGCCGCCGATCCGTAGGTGGAGTAGTTGAGGTCGTCGATATAGGCCGCGCCCATGTTGCCGAGGCTGTCGATCATCGATTCGTGACGCTTCCTCAGCTCCGAGTCCGTCCCGTAGGCTCGAGCACCGAAACACTCCCTTACACCTGAGGCAAAGGAAGCCCGTCCCATGCTGCGCATCGCCGTCCCCAACAAGGGTTCTCTCTCCGGACCTGCGATGGCAATGCTCCATGAGGCGGGCTACCGGCAGCGCAAGGAGTCCAAGGAACTCGTCGTCGTCGACCCGGACAACGAGGTGGAGTTCTTCTACCTCCGCCCGAAGGACATCGCGATCTACGTGGCGTCCGGCCGGCTCGACATCGGCATCACCGGCCGCGACCTGCTCCTGGACTCCGGCGCCAACGCCGAGAGATCCTGCCGCTGAACTTCGGCCGGTCCACCTTCCGTTACGCCACCCGCCCGGGCACCGCGAACGGCCCCGAGGACTTCCAGGGGATGACGATCGCCACCTCCTACGAGGGCATCGTCGCCAAGCACCTCGCCGAGCAGGGCGTCGACGCCTCCGTCGTGCACCTCGACGGCGCCGTCGAGACCGCGATCCAGCTGGGCGTCGCCCAGATCATCGCGGACGTCGTCGAGACCGGCACCAGCCTGCGCAACGCGGGCCTGGAGGTCATCGGCGAGCCGATCCTCACCTCCGAGGCCACCGTCATCCGCCGCACCGGCGCACCGACCGACGACCCGAAGGTCCAGCAGTTCCTGCGCCGCCTCCAGGGCGTCCTGGTCGCCCGCTCGTACGTGATGATGGACTACGACTGCCGCGCCGAGCACCTGGAGCAGGCCGTCGCCCTCACCCCCGGCCTGGAGTCGCCCACCGTCTCGCCGCTGCACAACGAGGGCTGGGTCGCGGTCCGCGCCATGGTCCCCGCCAAGGAGGCGCAGAAGGTCATGGACGACCTGTACGAGCTGGGCGCCCGTGCCATCCTCACCACGGCCATCCACGCCTGCCGCCTCTGACCCCGACCGCCGGCGGGCGTCCGACAGGGGTGCCCGCAGGAACCGCGCAAGGAACCCGCATGTCCGAGTCCACCGCATCCGCCCTCCCGGTCACCTTCCGGCCCGCCCGCACCCGGATCGTGCTGCTGACCGTCGGGGTGGCGATGTTCGTCGTCATCACCACCGTCGGGATGATGCTGGAGAAGCTCGGACCGGGGGAGCGGGCCAGCTTCGTCTTCACCGCCGCGCTCTTCCTGGGCGTCCTGGTGCTGCTGAGCCGCCCCAAGGTCGTCGCCGACGCGCAGGGCGTCACGGTCGTCAACATCACCCGGACGCGCCGACTCGCGTGGGCCGAGATCCTCAAGGTCAACCTGCGCCCCGGCGACCCCTGGGTCTTCCTCGACCTGAGCGACGGCACCAGCATGCCCGCCCTCGGCATCCAGCCCGGGATCGCCAAGGAGTCGGCGATCCGCGACGCCCGCGCGCTGCGCGCCCTCGCCGACAGCCACGGGAGCGGCAGCGAGACGTCCTGACACCCGGTCGCGTCCCCCATACGGGGCCGACCCCCTGCCCCCGGCGGCACGGGCGTGACTACTCTTGAGGCGGCGGTGCCGAGCGGCACCGCCGCCTCGCACGTGCAGGGCCGCCCGCCGGCGGCCCGCGGGGCAGCCCTTCGACCCGAGGAGTGACTCCCTCCGGCAATGGACGGATCGTCCGGTAGTACCTGCGCCGCCCCCTCACCCGAGGCGGCGGCATGATCGTCTCGCTCCTGCTGCTCGCCGCAGCCTTCCTGCTGATCCTCGCCAACGGCTTCTTCGTGGCGGCCGAGTTCGGCCTCGTCACCGTGGAACGTCCCGAGGCCGAACGGGCCGCGGCCGAAGGCGACCGGCGGGCCCGCACCGTCGTCAAGGCGCTGCGCGAGCTGTCCTTCCAGCTCTCCGGCACCCAGCTCGGCATCACCATCACCTCGCTCGTCACCGGCATGCTCGCCGAGCCCGCGCTCGCCCGGCTGCTCGACGGGCCGCTCAGCGCGACCGGGCTCCCCGCGGGGGCCGTCTCCGGCATCGCGGTGGTCGTCGGCATGCTGCTGGCCTCCGCCGTCCAGATGGTGGTCGGCGAGCTCGTCCCCAAGAACTGGGCGGTCTCCCGGCCGCTCCAGGTGGCCCGCTTCGTCGCCGGACCGCAGCACGTCTTCTCCTCGCTGTTCCGGCCGGTGATCGCCCTGCTCAACCGGGTCGCCAACCGGCTGGTCCGGCTGTTCGGCGTGGAACCCACCGACGAGCTCGACTCGGTCCGCACCCCCGGGGAGCTGGTCTCCCTCGCCCGGCACTCGGCCCTGGCCGGCGCCCTCGAACAGGACACCGCCGACCTCTTCGTGCGGACCCTGTCGCTCGGCGGGCTCACCGCCGAACAGGTGATGACCCCGCGGGTGAAGATGAGCGCCCTGCAGTCGGACGCCACCGCGGCCGACGTCCTCAACCTCACCCGGGCCACCGGCCTGTCCCGCTTCCCCGTCTACCGCGAGCGGATCGACGAGATCGTCGGCATGGTCCACCTCAAGGACGCCCTCGCCGTCGTCCCGCACGAGCGGCACCGGGTCCCCGTGGGCCGGATCGCCGTCCCGCCGCTGCTCGTCCCCGAGTCGCTGCCCGCCCAGGCGCTCCTGGAGCGGCTGCGCCGCGAGCAGCCGATCGCGGTCGTCGTCGACGAGTACGGCGGCACCGCCGGGGTGGTCACCCTGGAGGACATCGTCGAGGAGCTCGTCGGCGAGGTGCGCGACGAGCACGACACCGCCGCCGACGAACGGCCCGAACTGGCCGCCGTCCCCTCGGAGGACGGCCAGCCGGCCTGGGAGGCCGACGGCTCCTGCCGGGTGCACACCCTGCACCGGATAGGACTCGACGTGCCCGACGGGCCGTACGAGACGGTCGCCGGGCTCGTCGCCGATCTCCTCGGGCGGATCCCCGCCCCGGGCGACCGGGCCGAACTCCCCGGCTGGCGGCTCTCGGTGCGCCAGGTGGACCGCTACCGCGCCGAACGGGTGCGCATCACGCGCACCGCCCCGGTGCCCGTCGGCGCGGAGGCGTCCCGATGAGCCTGCTCCCGCTGCTGTTCGCCGTGCTCCTCGTCCTGGCCAACGGCTTCTTCGTCGGTGCCGAGTTCGCCCTCGTCTCCGTGCGCCGCAGCCAGATCGAGCCGCTCGGCGGCTCCCGAGCCCGCCAGGTCCTGTACGGCCTGGAGAACCTGCCGCAGATGATGGCCGCCGCCCAGTTCGGCATCACCGTCTGCTCGCTCACCCTGGGCGCGGTCGCCGAGCCGACCGTGGCCCGGCTGCTCGAACCGGTCTTCCACGCGGTGGGCGTGCCGGAGGGCCTGATCCACCCCCTCGGGTACGTGTTCGCGCTCGCCGCGGTGGTCTTCCTCCACCTCGTCATCGGCGAGATGGTCCCGAAGAACCTGGCGATGGCCGATCCCGAGCGGACCGCGCTGTGGCTGGGCCCCGGGCTGGTCGGCTTCGCCCGGCTCTGCCGCCCGGTGACCAGCGCCCTCGGCGCCTGCGCCCGGCTCGTCCTCAAGGCCTTCCACGTGGAGCCGAAGGACGAGGTGGAGGCGGTCTTCACCCGGGCGCAGCTCGGCCGGCTGGTCGAGGACGCCGGCCAGGCCGGGCTGCTCGACCCGGCCGAGCAGGAGCGCCTGGAGGACGCCCTGGAGCTGGGCACCCGCCCCGTCACCGACGTCCTGATCCCCTCGGCCTCGCTGGTGACGGTCTCCCCGTCGGTGACCCCGCGCGAGATCGAGGAGCTGACCGTCCGCACCGGCTACTCCCGCTTCCCGGTGTCCGGGGGCCGGGGCACCTTCATGGGCTTCGTGCACGTGAAGGACGTCCTGGACCTGGAGGACCGGGAACGCGCGGTGCCGCAGCAGGTCTGGCGGCCGATGGCCACGCTGCGGGCCGAGCTCCCGCTGGACGACGCGCTCACCGTGATGCGCCGGGCCGCCACGCACCTGGCGCAGGTGGCGGACGCCTCCGGCCGGGTGCTGGGGCTCGTCGCGCTGGAGGACGTCCTGGAGATGCTGGTGGGCGAGGTCCGGGACCCGGCCCACCGGGTGGCCCCGGCGCCCCGGCCGGAGCGCCGGCCCGAGGCGCTCGTGGGGGCGGTGCCCGGACGGACCGCCCGGGCCTGATCCGGAGGGCCGGGCCTGATCCCGGAGGGCCGGGCCTAGATCCCCGGAGGCTCCTGCGGGCCGCGGTCGACCGGACCGCGGCCCGACAGGACCTCGCCGTAGGCCTGCATCAGGTCCGGGAGGCGCAGGGTGGCCAGGTCCTCGCGGGTCGGCGTGGCCGGATAGCCGGAGAGCCGCAGGTCCCGGTAGGCGCAGGACTTCTCGTACAGGGTGCGCAGGAAGCGTCCGTTGCCGAGCTCGTCGATCCAGCCCTGGTCGACGACGTGCGCGCTGATCGAGCGGAGCTCGTCCAGGGCCTCGTCGTCCCAGCCGTCCCCGTTGGCGGCGGCCAGGACCTCGCCGATGGCGGTGAGCTCCAGCGGGCGGTACGAGGGGAAGTCCACCCGGGTGGTGAACCGCGAGGACAGCCCGGGGTTGGCGGCGAGCAGCCGGTCCATGCCCTCGGGGTAGCCGGCGAGGATCACCACGAGGTGGTCGCGGTTGTCCTCGGCGCGCTTGAGGAGCACCTGGAGGGCCTCGTCGCCGTAGGCGTCGCCCTTGCTGTAGCCGGAGTTGGAGAGCGAGTAGGCCTCGTCCACGAAGAGCACCCCGCCGACCGCCGAGTCGATCAGCTCGTTGGCCTTGACCGCGGTCTGCCCCAGGAACTCGCCGACCAGGTCGGCCCGTTGGGCCTCCACGAGGTGGTCGCCGCCGAGCAGCCCGAGTGCGTAGAAGACCCGGCCGAGGATGCGGGCGACGGTGGTCTTCCCGGTGCCGGAGGGGCCGGAGAAGACGAAGTGACGTTTCGGGGGCTGGACCGGCAGGCCCTGGCCGGCCCGCAGCCGGGCCATCTCCAGCTGTGCCGAGAGGGCCTTCACCTGGCGCTTGACGGGTTCCATCCCGACCATGCGCTCCAGCTCGGACAGGGCCTCGGCGAGCAGCGCCGGGTCGGTGGGGCTGGCCGGGAAGCGGGGCGGCACGGGCTGCGGCGGGACGGCCGCCTTCTGTCGGACGAAGTCCGGCGGCTCCGGGGGCGCGGGCGGCGCGGGCGGCGGCACGGCACCCGGTTTGAGCAGCAGACCGTCCCCGCCCAGGGTCTCCGGATCCGCCTGTACGGAGTCCACGGCGTCCATCGCGTCCTGGCCGAGTCCGCCCAGCGCGACCGGGGCGAGCCCGGCCGGGTCGTCCGGCCCGTCGAAGCCGTCGTACTCGGCGATGGCCGTGAGACGCGCGGCCGTGTCCATGAAGGCGGGGTCGATCCGGTGCACCGCGCGGTACAGCGGCAGCGCGGCGGCGGTCCGGCCGGTGCCCTCGTGGGCCCGGGCCAGCCAGTAGCGCAGCTCCTTGCGCTGCGGCTGCTCGCTGCGGCAGCGCATGAGGGCCGCCGACAGCAGCGGTTCGGCCTGCCCGTACATCTCCATCCGCACCCGGGCCATGCCTCCGAACAGCCCCGCCTCGATGCCGAGCAGCGGGTCGTCGACCAGCGGCTCGGTGTGCCGCACCAGCTGCTCCCAGTCCTTGACCAGGTACGAGCGGCAGGCGTGCAGGAAGCGGACCTGCGGGTCGGTGTCGACCGGCGGCAGCCCGGCGAGCGCCCGGTCGAGCTCGGGCACGTGCCGGCCGTCGAGCCAGTGCGAGGCGTGCGCGAGCAGCAGGTCCCGCGGGCTCTCCAGCACCGGCTGCACCCACCAGCCCAGCCAGTACCAGGAGTTGAGGGTCCTGCGGTGCCGCGTCCGCTGCTCGCCGAACCGCTCGCGGTTGCGGTACATCCGCAGCAGGGCGGTGGTGGTGTCGACCCGCAGCGCGTGCAGGCCGAGCCAGCCGTCGGCCATGCCGGGATCGATGCGCACCGCCGTACGGAACTCCTCCTCGGCCTGCGGATAGGCGCCCATCGTGTAGGCGTCGACGCCGCGCAGCCAGGCGAGCTCGGCGGGGGCGTGCGCGCCCTGTGTGCCGAAGTCCATCGGGTCCCCCACAACCGTCATCACGTGGACGGGAATTGACCGCACCGAGGGGCATCGTACCTGCGCAGGGGGTGCGTGATGGGGGAGAAGGAGCCGATCCACCGGGATCCGACGCGATCCGTCGGCAGCTCAGCGGTGGTGACCCAGGGTAAGGGGAAGGGCAGAACGAAGCCCCCGATCACGGGGGAACAACCGGGGGCTTCGCGTCTGCGGCGACTTCGGAAAGCCGCACATTCAGAACGTAAGACCTGTACGCCCCTTGGGTCAAGCGGAGTTGGGGCACTTGCGGAAGTGGACTTCCGCCCACTCAGTTCGCAGCCAAGGGGTCATCACGGTGGGTGATGATCTGGTTCGGACTCGCTGTCACAGAGGGCCCTGCGAGCCACTCGTAACCCTCCTCGCGCTCCCGCACCAGGGTGTCGGCGAAGGGCCGGGAGGGGTCCTCGGCGAAGTGGCGAGTCTCCGCCACGGTCCAGCCGTCCCAGAAGGCGGAGAGCCCCGGACCGTCGCGGTGCCGGCCGCGCACCCAGGAGTCCTCGGGGCCGCGCTCCATCCACAGCAGCCGCGCCAGGAACGGCCGCAGCGCCCGCCGCCCGGCCCCCACGCCCTCCACGAGCACCACCGGCTCCGGCGCCAGGGCGCGGGCCGGACCGAAGGCGCGCAGATGCCAGTCGTACGGGCGGTAGCGCGCCTCCTCTCCGCGGGCGAGCGGCTCGACCACCTCGGCGAGCATCCGGCCGGTCCACTCGAAGAGCTCCTCGTGGGTGGCGAGGTCGTCGAGGTGGAGCACGGGCGCGGAGCCCAGCGCCGCCGAGAGGCGGGCGGCCAGCGTGGACTTGCCGGAGCCGGCGTGCCCGTCCACCGCGACGAGCCGCACCGGTCCGCACGAGGGCGGCAGCCGGCGCAGCGCGGCGGCCGCGTGGTCGAGGTCGGTCATGGCCCCAGGGTAGGCGAGCCCGCAGGTCAGCGCGGCGAGGGGCGCCAGTGGTAGAGACCAATATTGCTCGGGCGGCACGCGTCGAATCGCTGGCCGAAGACGGACGCGAGCCGGGATAGTGGGCCCGCAGCCCCGTTCGTCCGCCTCGTTCTCGACTGGGGGACCCGCCCATGCCGTCCGTGCCACCGACTCCGTCCGTGCCGCCCCTGCCGCCCGTGCCCTCCGGATCCGCATCCGCCCCCACCCCGCGCAGGGCGGTCCTCGCCGCGGCCCTCGCGGCCGCCGCCGGCACGGCCGCGGCCGGTGCCGCGCCCGCCTCCGCGGCTCCCGCCACCGCCGCCCGGGCCGCCGGGCCCGCGTCGGGCGCCGACGACCGCGCCGACGCCCGGGGGCACGCCCCCGCGCCCGGACTCGTCGACAACCGCTTCTGGAACACGTACACCGACTGGCGCTGCGGCACCCTGGACGGCACCCGGGCCGTGTCCGGGCGCCGCCCCGGCCTGGTCATCGGTACCCCGGTGGGCCGCACCGACTACACCGACCCGCACACCGGCCGGACGAGCACCTGGGAACACGCGAGCTGGACCTCGCCCACCCACACCTCCACCGTGCCCGCCACCGAGGTCATCGCCTCCTGGAACGCCGACACCCCGGCCGGCACCTGGCTCCAGGTCGAGCTGCGCGGCACGTACGGCGACGGCACGGAGACGCCGTGGTTCGTGATGGGCCGCTGGGCGTCCGGGGACGCCGACGTCCGGCGCACCTCCGTCGACGGCCAGACCGACGGCAAGGCCTCCGTCTGGACCGACACCTTCTCCGTGGACGACCCGGCGAGCGGCCTCCGGCTCGTCTCGTACCGCCTGCGCCTCACCCTCTACCGGGCGCCCGGGACGAGCCTGACGCCCACGGTCCGGCGGCTCGGCGCGATGGCCTCGGACATCCCCGACCGCTTCACCGTGCCCGCCTCGGTGCCCGGCCTCGACCACGAGCTGACCGTCCCGCGCTACTCGCAGAACGTCCACGTCGGCCAGTACCCCGAGTACGACAACGGCGGCGAGGCCTGGTGCAGCCCCACCTCCTCGCAGATGATCGTCGAGTACTGGGGGCGCGGGCCCGCCCCCGAGGACCTCGCCTGGGTGAACCCGGACTACGCCGACCCCCAGGTCTGCCACGCCGCCCGCTTCACCTACGACTACCAGTACGAGGGCTGCGGCAACTGGCCCTTCAACGCCGCCTACGCCGCCGGCTACCGCGACATGAACGCGGTGGTGACCCGGCTGCGCTCGCTCACCGACCTGGAGACCCTGATCCGCGCGGGCATCCCGGCCATCACGTCCCAGTCCTTCCGCAAGGAGGAGCTCACCGGCGCCGGCTACGGCACCTCGGGCCACCTGATGACCGTGATCGGCTTCACCGCCGACGGCGACGTGATCGCCAACGACCCCGCGTCCCCGGACAACGAGGCCGTCCGGCGGGTCTACCCGCGGCGCGAGTGGGAGAACATCTGGCTGCGGACCAAGCGGTACGACGCGAACGGGAAGGTCAGAAGCGGTACCGGCGGGGTCTGCTACCTGTACTGGCCGGACCGGACGACGACGGCCCAGCGGCGCGCGCTGCGGGAGCTGGGACTGGTCTGAGAGGGCGAGGGGCCGCGGTCGTGCCGAGGCCCCGACGGCCCCGCTCCCGGCCCCTCCGCGCCCGCCGGAGGCCCGTTTCCGGATCGTGACCTCGCGGCCCGCTCTTGTCCAGAAAGCCTGTACGAACGAACCGGCTTGCGACTTACCGTTCGGTAGGAAGGGGGCGGGGGCCGTCGTACGACCCGTGCTCCGGGGACGTCCGGCGGTTCGGGGGGCTTTCGATGACTGTCCAGCGCGTGGTCCGCAGAAGGGCGGGGGTGACCGTCCTCCTGGCCGTGGTGCTCACCATGACCGGGCTGAGCTCGCCCGGACAACTGCGCGGCGCCGCGGCGTCGGTGCCGGACGCCGGGTCGGCGGTCACCGGGCCCGAGGGGCCTGAGGGCACATCGTTCAACCCGAACCAGATCAAGGACATCAAGGCGGCCGACCCCGGCTCCGGGGTGAACCTCATCGAGGCGCCGTCGGCCGCCCACAACGGCGACGCGCGGCTGTCGTACCCGCTGGAGGTGCCGAAGGGCCGCGCCGGCCTGGAGCCCAGTCTGGCCGTGACCTACAACTCCTCGGGGTCCGACGGGTGGCTCGGCGTCGGCTGGGACCTCGCCACCCCGGTGGTCTCCGTCGACACGCGGTGGGGCGTGCCGCGCTACGACGAGGGGCTGGAAACCGAGACCTACCTGCTCGACGGAGAGCAGCTGAACCCGGTGGCCCACCGGGGCGAGTTGAAGGCGCGCACGGCGGAGAAGGTGTTCCGCTCCCGGGTGGAGGGACGGTTCGAGCGGATCGTGCGCCACGGAGACAGCCCGTCGAACTACTGGTGGGAGGTCACCGACAAGCAGGGTGTCCGCACCGTCTTCGGCGGCACCGCCGACAGCACACTGGCCGACGGCAAGGGCCGCGTCGCCATCTGGGCGGCGCGGGAGAAACGCGACGGTCATGACAACGTCATGCGCTACCGCTACGCCAAGGTGGCCGACGGCGGCACCACGGGCGCCACGGTGGCCGGCAGTGAGCTGTACCCGCAGAAGATCACCTACACCGGCCGCGGCGACACCGACGGCAGGTACTCGGTGACGTTCGTCCGGGACCGCGAGCGCGGCGAGCCACGCAGGCCGGACGTGCGGATCGACGCCAAGTACGGGTTCAAGAAGGTCACCGCCGACCTGCTGCGGCGCGTCGAGGTCAAGCTGGACGAGCAGCTGATCCGCGCCTACGAGCTGAACTACCGGACCGGGGCGTTCGCCAAGACGCTGCTCCAGTCGGTGTCGCAGTTCGGCGAGGACAACCGGCTGTTCAACACGCACACGTTCGACTACTTCGACGACGTGCGCGACGCGTCGGGAAATTACAACGCCTTCGCCACCGCCGCGGGTTGGTCGGTGCCGGACGACGACCTCGGGGTGAACATCCGCGAGGGCGAGGCCAGCGCGATCTCGGCGAACACCTCGGCCGGTTTCGGCGCCCACCTGTTCGCCGGCTACAACATCCAGGGGCTCACGACCAAGGAGGGCTCCGTCGGGCTGAAGGTCGGGTTCAACGCCGGCCAGTCCGACGGCCTGTCGGCGCTGGCCGACGTGAACGGCGACAACCTGCCGGACAAGGTGTTCCGGAAGAACAACGAGGTCTTCTACCGGCCCAACCTCGCCAAGCCGGGCGGTGAGCCGAAGTTCGGCGACACGCCCGTCAAGCTCACCGGCCTGCCTGGGATCTCGACCGAGCGCACGCTGTCCGGCACCATCGGCGTCGAGTCGTACGTCCTCACCACCTCGGCCCAGCTGGACTTCGTGGGCACGACGACCACCTCGGACCGGTTCTTCAGCGACGTCAACGGCGACGGCATCACCGACCTGGTGAACAACGGCGGCGTGCTGTTCGGTTACCTGGACGAGAAGGGGCAGCCCGCCTACAGCGCGGACTCCACCCGCACCCCGGTCCCGGTCGGGGGTGGCGCGGTGACCGGTCAGATCGTGGGCGACCAGACCGCGCAGTTCAACCAGCAGGTGGACAACTCGCCGCTCCTCGACACCGTGCGCCGCTGGGTCGCGCCGTACGACGGCAACGTCCGCGTGGACGGCCGCGTACAGCTGACCCAGGACCCCTCGCCCGCGCGGGCGGCCTACACCAAGGCCGACGGCGTGCGGGTCACCGTCCAGCACAAGGACACCGAACTCTGGGCCCAGCGGATCGGCCCCGACGACCACACCGAGTTCACCCCGGGCAACGTGGCCTCGGTCCCGGTGAAGAAGGGTGACGCGCTCTACTTCCGCACCCAGTCCATCCTGGACGGCAAGTACGACACCGTGGCCTGGGACCCGCAGGTCACCTACACCGACCTGCCGGCCGGCACGGACGCGAACGGGCTGGCGAGCACCGTCTTCCGCGCGTCCGCCGACTTCACCTACGGCGGCAGGCCCTCCCTGGTGACCGTACCGGTGACCGGCACGCTGCGGCTTACCGGTGACGTGGTCAAGTCCAAGGCAACCTCGGACGACGTGACCGTCGTGATCGAGAAGGGCAACGGCGTCCACACCCCCACGGAGGTGTACCGCAAGGTCCTGCCCGCCGCGTCGACCGGCACCACGGCGATAGACCTCAGCATCCCGGTCAGCACGTTCGAGAAGATGTCGTGGAAGCTGAAGACCGACTCCCCGATCGACACCTCCGCGGTGAGCTGGGCCCCTAAGGCGCACTACACGGCCGCGCAGGGGGTCGAGTCGGTCGTCGACGCCGCCGGTCGGCCCACGCTGGTGATCGAGCCGCCGTATGACCTGAGCATGTTCCCCGCGGACACCCTCACCGCGCCGCAGCAGTCCTACAAGGCCACCAAGACGGGCCAGTTGAAGGTGCGGCCGAAGATCTCCCTCAACTTCGGGCTCAACGGTGACGCCAAGATCGCGTTCACCGTGAAGAAGCGCGGCGGGCAGCTGCTCGGCAAGCGGATTTTCCAGGCCAAGGACACCTACTTCGGCAGCACGAACCTCGACCTGACGGTACCGGTCACCGCCGGGGACGAGCTCTACATCGACTACTCCACGACGGACACCGGACTGCTCGGCACGCTCGTCGACCAGTCCGCTTCGGTCACCTACGACGTGACCTCGGGCTGGCCGACGTTCACCCCGGCGCCCAGCGCCATGCACGGCTCCGTCGGGCAGGGCGCCTTCGCCCAGCCCTACCGCGGCTGGGGCGTGATCGGCTACCAGGGCAACCGGGAGCGTGCCACCCAGCCGCTCAAGCAGGCCGAACTCACGCTGGACCAGAGCTTCAAGGACGCACTGCCCAAGGAGCCCAAGGAAGCGGACGTCGCCCCCTTCGCCGCGAACCCCCGGCTCACCATGCCGCGGCTCGCGGTGTTCGCCCCCGTTCCCGCCAAGGGCGGCTGGGCCGCCCAGGACCAGTCCTCCTGGATCACCGCCGCGATGGCGACCAGCTCCCGCCTCGGCGCGGACACCATCGACATCGTCACCGACGCCGACGTGGCAGGCGACCGCACGGTGATGCGCCGCGGAGTCACCGGCCAGGTGTCGGCCACCCTCGCGGCGGGCCCGTTCGGCGGCACCGTGGTCGGCGGCATCACGGCCGGCTCGGTCGACTACCTCGACCTCAACGGCGACGGCTACCCCGACGTCGTGGGCGCCAAGGAGATCCAGTACTCCGACATGAACGGCGCGCTCGGCGCCACGCGCGGCACCCTCGGCGGCAACGTCCGCGAGGCGGACAACGTCTCCGGCAACGTGTCGCTCTCCGCGGGCAGCGAGACCGCCACCGTCGCCAGCGCCCTCGGCATGGCCGCGCCCGACGCGGGCACCAGCGCCAACACCGCCACCACCGGCTCGGTCCAGCCGTCGCTCGGGATCGGCGGCAGCCTCGGCGGCGGCGAGTCCGACGTCCGCGTCGAGCTGATGGACATCAACGGGGACGGGCTGCCGGACAAGGTGTTCGCCAACGGCGACGTCCAGCTGAACCTCGGCTACTCCTTCGCCGCCCGCGAACCCTGGCCGGCCGGACCGATCAACGACGCGTCCACCCGCAACGCCGGCGTCAACCTCGGCTTCAACGTCGACCGCTACGGCTTCGCGGGCGGCGTCTCCGCCGAACTGGGAACCTCGTACACCAACGCGAGCATGATGGACGTCAACGGCGACGGCCTCACCGACCGCGTGTTCACCGACGGGGCCAACCCGATCAAGGTCGCGATCAACACCGGCACCGGCTTCACGGCGCCCACCCCGTTCCGCGGCGGCTTCCCCGAGATCGCCGTCGACAAGAACGCCAGTCTCAGCGGCGGGGTCTACTTCACCGTCGGCCTGCCCACCCCCGTCGGCGTCTTCGTCTTCAACCCCGGCGCCAACGTGTCCACCGGCATCAGCCGGGCCGAGACCGGGCTGCGCGACGTCAACGGCGACGGCCTCGCCGACCACGTCAGGTCGACCCGCGACGACGAGCTCCTCGTCGCCGCCAACAAGACCGGGCGCACCAACCTCCTCCGCACGGTGTCCCGCCCGATGGGTGCGCGGATCGACCTGGACTACACCCGCACAGGCAACACAGCCGAGATGCAGGAGAGCCGGTGGGTCCTGTCCCGCACCGCGGTGTTCGACGGGCTCGCGGGTGACGGCGCCGACACGCGCCTGACCACCTTCCGCTACGAGCAGGGCCGTTACGACCGGCTGGAGCGCGAGTTCCTCGGCTTCGGCCGCGTGGTGACCGAGGACCGCGACCCCGGGGCGGGCGACGCCGTCCGCCGCACGGTGACCGAGGAGTACCGCACCGACGGATACGCGGGCCGCGGCCTGCTCACCCGCTCGCTGACCGAGGACGGCGCCGGCCACCCGTACCGCGAGACCCTGAACACGTACCGGCTGCTCGACACCGACACGGACGGGGAGGCCGACCCGAAGAGCCGGACCGCCACCGTCTTCCCGCAGCTCGTCCGTATCGAGGAGAGACACTTCGAAGGTGGGGCCGGCGGGGGGAAGTCCACCTTCACCGAGCTCTCCTACGACGCCTACGGCAACGTCGTCCGCACCTTCGACGCGGGCGACGAGGGCACTGCGGACGACGTGGAGACCGTCTACGCCTACACCGGCTCGGACCCGCGGTGCCGTGACCGGCACCTCGTCGGCATCGCCGACGCGATCCGGCAGAAGGCCGCGGCCGGCGGCGCGCTGCTGCGCCACCGCGAGTCCACCGTGGACTGCGCGACCGGTGCCGTGCGCCAGTCGCGCGAGTACCTCGACGACGACACGGCGGCCGTCTCCGACCTCGCGTACCACCCGGACGGGAACCTGAAGTCGGTGACCGGCCCGGCCAACGCCCGCGGGCAGCGCTACACGCTGGAGTACGGCTACGACACGACCGTCGGCGTCCACATCGAGTCCGTCGAGGACAGCTTCGGCTACCGCTCTACCACGGCGTACAACCTCAAGTACGGCCTGCCGGAGCGGAACACCGACCAGAACGGGCAGCCGCTCCGGATGGCCTACGACAGCGTGGGTCGGCTCGAGCGGGTGACAGGGCCCTACGAGAAGGACGGCGACCGGGCCACGATTACCTTCGGCTACCACCCCGAGGCGACCGTCCCGTACGCCACGACCCAGCACCTCGACCGCGCCGCCTCGGGAGTGCGCGACGACACCATCGACACCGTCACCTTCAGCGACGGCCTCAAGCGCGTCCTGCAGACCAAGAAGGACGCCTCGGTGTCCGCCTCGCCGGGGGCCGCCCCCGCGCAGGTCATGACGGTCTCGGGCCGGCTCAGGTTCGACCACCTGGGCCGTGCCGTGGAGAAGTACTACCCGGTGACCGAGCCGAAGGGGGCAGCGAACACCGCGTTCAACGCCTCCTTCGATTCCGTGGCGCCCACCAAGGACACCTTCGACGTCCTGGACCGGTCGGTCAGGACCGTGCAACCGGACGGCGTCGCCACCAGCACCCGCTACGGCTTCGGCGGGGATCGGGCGGGCACGCCCCGCTTCGAGCGCACGGTGACCGACGGCAACGGCAAGGAGCGCCGCACCTACACCGACGTCCGGGGTGCGGTCACCGCGGTGAAGGAATTCAGCGGCTCCTCGGAGATCTGGACCAGCTACGCGTACGACCCCACGGGCCAGGTCACGACGATCACCGACGACAAGAACAACGTCACCCGCGCCGGCTACGACGGGCTGGGGCGCCGCGTCTCCTTCGAGAGCCCGGACGCCGGGCGCTCCGAGACCCGCTACGACCTCGCCGGGAACGTCACGTCGAAGACCACCGCGAACCTGCGGGCCGTGGGCGGGGCCGTCGAGTACGACTACGAGTACTCGCGGCTCAAGGCCGTCCGCTACCCGACGTTCCCGGCGAACGACGTCTCCTACGTGTACGGGGCCCCCGGCGCTCCGCACAACGCTGCCTCGCGCATCACCGAGGTCCACGACGCGGCGGGAACGGTGAAGCGCGCCTACGGGGCGCTGGGCGAGGTGGTCGAGGAGACCCGCACGATCACCGCGGTCCGCGACGCCCCCCGCACCTACACCACGGCGTGGCGCTACGACGCCTTCAACCGCGTGCTGGAGATGACCTATCCCGACGGCGAGGTCCTCACCTACGACTACGACTCGGGCGGCCAGGTCGCCCGGGCCACCGGGTCCAAGAACGGCACCGGCTATACCTACCTGGACCGGCTCGACTACGACAAGTTCGGCCAGAAGATCCTCCAGCAGACCGGCAACGGGGTGCGCACCACCTACACCTACGACGCGGAGGACCGCCGGCTCGCGGCGCTGAGGTCCGTGGCGCCGGGCGGGACCGCTTTCCAGAACCTGGGCTACACGTACGACAGGATCGGCAACGTCACCTCGCTGGTGAACGACGCGCCGCGGGGCGGGGACATCGGCGGCCCGAGCACCCAGACCTACGGGTACGACGACCAGTACCGGCTCACCTCCGCGTCCGGCCGGTACACGGACAAGAACGACGCGGTCAACACGTACACCCTGAGCCTGGCCTACGACTCGCTCCACAACACCACGAGCAAGACGCAGACCCACGAGGTCACCGGCGGCACCCCGGCCTTCCCGGCCGGAGGCGGTGGGGCCGGGCCGATCGAACCCGTCGAGGACCCGTCCAACACGGGCGACGTCCAGGACCGGACCACCTACGCCTACGCGTACACCTACGACGGCGCCCGACCGCATGCCCCGAGCAAGGTCGGTCCGGTCACCCATGCCTACGACGCCAACGGCAACCTGACCGGCACGGTCAACACGGCCGGCGCCGGCAAGCGTCGGCAGTACGTGTGGGACGAGGAGAACCGCCTGGTCTGCACCCAGGACACGGCGACCGGCACCCTCGCGCAGGACCCGAGCGGCTGCGCCGGCGCCACCGTCTCCTACGTCTACGACGACAAGGGCGACCGCCTCGTCAAGCGGAGCGAGGAGGGGCTCTCCCTCTACCCGAACCGCTACTACAGCGAGCGCGACACCACCGGCTACAAGCACGTCTTCGTCGGCGACGGACGCGTAGCCACCAAGGCCGTCGAGACCACCGGCCCCGAGGAGGCCCAGCAGTTCTTCCACGCCGACCACATCGGCTCCTCCGGCTACGTAACCGACCAGCGGGGCGTGGTCACCGAGCACCTGGAGTACTTCCCGTACGGGGAGACCTGGGTGGAGGAGCGGACCGGACAGGCGGACACGCCCTACCAGTTCACCGGCAAGGAGCTCGACGCCGAGACCGGGCTGTACTACTACGGAGCCCGCTACTACAACCCGCGGACCCAGCTGTGGGCGAGCACCGACCCGGCGCTGCCCGACTACCTCGACGGCGACATGGCGGGCGGCATCGCCGAGCCGCGCAACCTCGCCGCCTACACGTACGCCCACGGCAACCCGGTCAAGCTGGCCGACCCGACCGGCAAGTGGCCGAAGATGCCGTCCTGGAAGACGATCGGCCACACGACGCTCGACGTCGTCGGCATGGTGCCGGTCGTCGGCGAGGCGGCGGACCTGGCGAACGCCGGCTGGTACGCCGTCGAGGGCGACTACGTCAACGCGGGCCTCTCGGCGGCCTCAGCGATCCCCGGCGCGGGATACGCGGCGAACGCGGCCAAGTACAGCAACAAGGCGATCGACATGGCCCAGGCGGCCAAGACCGCCAACAACGCGGCCGACGCGTCGAAGACGGCCAAGGCGGCCGACACCCCGCCCGTGCCGAAGGCGGCGGACAGCCCTCCCGCCCCGAAACCGGCCGACAGCGGGGCGGGGGGCTGCGGCACCGGCAACAGCTTCACCCCGGACACCGAGGTCGTGATGGCCGACGGCACCCGGAAACCGATAGCCCAGGTGCGCGTCGGCGACGAGGTCACCGCGACCGACCCGGTGACCGGGGAGAGCGGACCGCGCACGGTCACGGCGCTCATTACCGGTGAGGGCGAGAAGCACCTGGTGGAGATCACCGTCACCCACCCCGACGGCGCCCCGGGCAAGGTCGTCGCGACGGCCGGCCACCCCTTCTGGGCGCCCGAACTGGGCAAGTGGGTCTACGCCAAGGAGATCCTCCCCGGGACCCTGCTGCGGACCGGCAACGGCTCCTCCACCCAGGTGACCGCCGTCCGCGCGTGGACCCAGCAGAAGCGGGTCCACAACCTCACGGTGGAGGATCTGCATACGTACTATGTGCGGGCGGGCGAGGCTTCGGTACTCGTTCACAATGCAACGCCTGGTCAGAAGTGCGATCTGACGCTCGGGGCCGGTCCGCACGCCCGAGAGGGTGTAGCCCTGGAGAACGGTGACATCGAGGCGCCTGGCGTGCGAGAAATGATCAACGAATCAGGGAACGCGCACGGCTGCCACACGTGCGGCACCAAAGTGCCTGGTACCAAGGCTGGTGATTGGATTCCCGATCACCAGCCACCGACCAGTCTCATCGATCTCGGAACTCCTCAGACGGCTTATCCGCACTGCCTGGAATGTGCCAGGATTCAGGGCGGGGTCGTTTCGCAACTGTCACAAGGAAAGAGCAACAAGGGATGGTAGCCGATAACCCCGTCGTCTCATTCCTGGCGAAGATCGAGCACGGATGCCTGATCTTGCGGGATGCGGGAAGTGACGACGACGTCAGCGACTGGGATCCGACGTCGAGCCACTGGTACAGCGCAGGCAGTTCGCTCATCTTCGGGGTGCAAGCCGCTGTCGACGGTCCTGTCGCGTGCGAGGTGTGGAAGTCGACTCCGCCTGTCTCGCTGCCTGTGAATCTCTTCGAGACCTCGCTCCTGTGCCCGTCGGGGTGGCTCGTCCTGCAAGACCCGAACGACCATGCTCGCCTGCGGTTCACGGGATTCCGTGGCTCTGTGGTCTGTTCGGTTGTCGTGGACGATCCGCAATTTCCTTCGAGGGTCCAGATCTTGCTGAGGAAAGAAGAGTAGTCGCCTGATTTCCGGCGAGTCGATGGGGCGGGCGCGGGCAGGTGCACCCGCCCTCGGCGGCTGCTGTCGTCGGCCGCGCACCCGCCGGACCCCTGCCGTCCCGCGACCGGCGACGTGGTCTCCGGCACATGCGCGGCCCGCCGGGCCGCCTAGCCGAACGCCCGGATGCCGTGCCCCGCAAGGCCCTCGGCGTCCTCGGCGGCGGGCGCTCCGGACCGGGTGGCCGCCGGGCACGGTGACGTACGTCTCTACCCCCGGCCGCCGCCCGCTGGCAAGGTGGTCCGCATGAGCGCGACCTCCCACGCCGCCGCCCGCCTCCGCGCGCGCACCGGCGGACCCAAGGAAGACGGCCCCGAGATCCTGGAGCACCTGCTCGGCTGGACCCTGGTGGTCGTCCTCGCCCTGTTCGTCACCCAGGCCGGCCTGATGTGAACCGGCCCAGGCCGATCGCGACCGCCAGGGCCCCCAGGACCACGCCCGCCGGATAGCCGCCCAGCCAGGTCGCCGCGACCGACAGCGCCGCCAGTACGGCGGTGTGCCGGGCCGTCCTGGCCGGGGTGGGCGGCCACCGCCACAGCAGCACCCCGGCCGCGAGCAGTGTGAGGCCGGCGCCCGCGCCCGTGAGCCCGGTGAGGCCCAGGGCCGCCAGGGCGGCCGGCGGCCCGGGCTGGACGAGCAGCAGGACGCCGCCGCAGACGACGAGCGGCAGCACGAGCCGGAGCGGTGCGGTGGTGCGCATCGCCGCCCTCCCTCCCGTACGCGGGTGAGCTGCGGAGCGTAGGCAGGGACGGTACGGGAGTCAACGCCCGCGACCGCGTGAACCGGGCCCGCTCCGCGGGCATACTCCTCCCGCCGCGCCCGCTCCCCGCGCGCCCCGCCCCGCGCGGGGGCAGCATCGGCAGTGACGAACGCCCGAGAGGGAGGAGCGCGCCGCCATGCCCGACCACGCCCCGCAGTCCGTGGAACGCCGGCTGCCCACCGAGGAGGCCCGGGAGCTGATCGCCCTGGTCCGGGAGATCGCCGAGCGGGAGATCACGCCCCGTGCCGCCGAGGAGGAGGCGGCGGGCCGCTTCCCGCGCGAGCTCTTCTCGCTGCTCTCCGCCTCCGGCCTGCTCGGCCTCCCGTACGACTCCGCGTACGGCGGCGGGGACCAGCCGTACACCGTCTACCTCCAGGTCCTGGAGGAGCTCGCCGCCGCCCGGCTCACCGTGGCCCTCGGGGTCAGCGTGCACAGCCTGTCCTGCCACGCCCTCGCGGCCTTCGGCACCGAGGAGCAGCGCGCCGCCCGGCTGCCCGCGATGCTCGGCGGGGGACTGCTCGGTGCCTACTGCCTCTCCGAGCCGGCCTCCGGCTCGGACGCGGCCGCCCTGCGCACCCGGGCGGTCAGGGACGGGGAGGAGTGGGTGATCGACGGCACCAAGGCGTGGATCACCCACGGCGGGATCGCCGACTTCTACACGGTCCTCGCCCGCACCGGCGGGGAGGGGCCGAAGGGCATCACCGCGTTCCTGGTGCCGGGGGACGCCGCGGGGCTGAGCGCCGCCGCGCCGGAGCGGAAGATGGGGATGAAGGGCTCGCCCACCGCGCAGGTGCACCTCGACGGCGTCCGCGTCCCCGACGCAGGCCGGATCGGCGCCGAGGGGGAGGGCTTCACGATCGCGCTGGCCGCGCTGGACTCCGGGCGCCTCGGCATCGCGGCCTGCGCGGTGGGCCTGGCCCAGGCGGCGCTGGACGCGGCCGTCGCGTACGCGCGCGAGCGACGCCAGTTCGGGCACCCGATCGCCGACTTCCAGGGGCTGCGTTTCCTGCTCGCGGACATGGCGACCCGGATCGAGGCGGGCCGCGCCCTCTATCTGGAGGCGGCGCGGCTGCGCGACGAGGGCCGGCCCTTCTCGCAGCGGGCGGCGATGGCGAAGCTGTTCTGCTCGGACGCGGCGATGCGGGTCACGACGGACGCGGTGCAGGTGCTCGGCGGCTACGGCTACACCGCGGACTTCCCCGTCGAGCGGTTCATGCGCGAGGCGAAGGTGCTCCAGATCGTCGAGGGCACCAACCAGATCCAGCGCCTGGTCATCGCGCGTCACCTTGCCGGACCAGAGTCCCGCTGACGCGCACCGTGCGGTCCGCCCAGACCGGTCCCGCGGCGAGCCGGGTCCACTCCTGGTCGCGGTGGCCCGGGAGGGTCCGGCCGTGGCTGGCCCAGAGGTCGAGCACCGCCTGGTAGATGGGCGGGTCCGCGGGGTGCGGCGGAGGCACCGGGTGCGGCACGGGCACGGGCGCGGTCGACGGTGCCGGAGCCGGGTGTGGAACCGGGTGCGGAACCGCGTGCTGAACCGATTCTTCAAAGTGCGGCTCGGACTGGCGGTGCCGGCCGTATCCGCTGGGTGTCGTATACAGCGTGGTCATGCCGGGACCAACGCCCCGGCCGTGCCGGCGGTCACCGCCGGGTCGTGGCGAGCGGGAGTTCGAAAGGTCCCCGGGCGTCTCGGCGGTGCACGGCTCTGGTCCCCGGCGCGGTTTCTGACGTACCGTCAATTCCCGCTCGCCGCCCAGGAGGTAACACGTGTCAGACGACCGGCCCGTCGCGCTCGACGAGTACCCCGTGCACCAGGCGCCGCTCTCCATGAAGCACCACGTCAGCGGTGACCGGAACGTCTACGACCGGTGCATCTTCCACGTCTTCGACCACGAGGGCCGCGCCCTGCTCATCGCCGGCCTCGGCGTCTACCCCAACACCGGGGTCGTCGACGCCTACGCGACCCTGCGCACCGGCGACCGGCTGCACGCGGTCCGCGCCTCCGACGCCCTCGGCGACGACCGGATGGACCTCTCCGTCGGCCCGCTCCGGATCACCGTCGACGCACCGCTGCGCCGGCTGACCCTGCACTGCGCGCCCGACCCGGACGACCCCGAGGGGCTCTCCTTCGACCTCACCTGGACCGGGGACTTCCCCGCCGTCTGGGAGCCCCACCACACCCAGCGCCGCGGCGACCGGCTCACCCTGGAGGGCCGCCGCTTCGTGCAGGCGGGCCACGCCACCGGCACCATCCGCGCGGGCGGCGAGGAGTTCGCCGTCACCGCGGGGGAGTGGACCGGCACCCGGGACCGCAGCTGGGGCGTGCGTCCGCTGCCCGGCGAGGAGCCCGGCCGCGCCGACGAGTTCCGCCCCGAAGGGTTCCACTGGCTCTGGATACCCATGCGCTTCGAGGACCGCTTCCTCATGGTCATCGCCCAGGAGGACGCCGACGGCTACCGCACCCTGAACGAGGCCCTGCTGGTGCGGAACGGGCGGCGTGACACCCAGCTCGGCTGGCCGCGCACCGAGATCACCTACCGCCCCGGCACCCGCGACCCCGAGCGGGCCGTCGTCCACCTCGCCGACCCGGCCGGCAAGCCGCTGGAGATCGGCGTCGAGATCCTCGCCTCCTCCCCGCTCGCCGTCGGCGCCGGGTACCCGCCCGCCACCGACTGGCAGCACGGCAGCTGGCAGGGCCGGAACTGGACGGACCGGCGCGTCTACGACCTCTCCGACCCGACGGCCCACCCCATGGCCGCGTACGGGGTCACCGACCACGCCGCCCGCTTCACCCTCGACGGGCACACCGGGTACGGCATCTTCGAGCACGGCTCCTTCGGCCGCCACGACCCGAGCGGCTTCGCCGACTTCACCGCCACCGCCCGCTGAGCCCCGAGGAGTGCCATGGCCACCGCGCCCCGCCCCCGCACCACCACCCGGGACCCCGAGGAGCTGGGCCGGCGGCTGACCGCCTGGCTCGACGGGCGGCTCCCCGGCGCCCGCGTCCACGAGCTGGCCGTGCCCGGCTCCAACGGCATGTCCAGCGAGACCCTGCTCTTCGACCTCGACCACCCCGACGCCCCGGTCCGCCGCTGCGCCCTCCGGCTCGCCGCCGACCCGGCCGCGTACACCGTCTTCCCCGTCTACGACATGGCCCGCCAGCACCGGGTGATGAGCCTCGTCGGCGAGCACACCGACGTCCCCGTGCCGAAGGTGCTCTGGCTGGAGGAGGACCCCGGCCCGCTGGGCGCGCCCTTCTTCGTCATGGCCCGCGCCGAGGGCCGCGTCCCGCCGGACGTCATGCCCTACACGTACGAGGGGAACTGGCTGCACGCGGCCGACGACGCCGAACGGGAGCTCCTGGAGGCGGAGTCGGTCGCCGTCATCGCCCGGCTGCACGAGCAGTTCCCCGCCGAGGAGGCCGCGTTCCTGCTCCCGGACGGCGCCGGCAGCCCGCTGCGCCGCCATGTCGACGCCCAGCGGGCCTACTACGCCTGGGTGGTGGAGGGGCTCGCCCCCTCGCCGCTGATCGAGTCGGCCTTCGACTGGCTGGAGGCGCACTGGCCCGCCGACGAGGGCCCGGCCGTCCTCAACTGGGGCGACGCCCGCATCGGCAACATCGTCTACGACGGCTTCAGGCCCGCCGCCGTGCTCGACTGGGAGATGGCGGCGTGCGCCCCGCGCGAGGTCGACCTGGGCTGGACGGTCTACCTGCACCGCTTCTTCCAGGACCTGACGGTGAGCTTCGGCCAGCCGGGACTCCCCGGCTTCCTGCGCCGCGAGGACATCGAACGGCGCTATGCGCGGCTCACCGGGCACACCCCGCGCGACATGGAGTTCCACACCCTCTACGCGGCGCTGCGGCACGCGATCGTCATGCTCAGGATCGCGTACCGGCAGGCGCACTTCGGCGAGGTGGAGCTGCCCGCGGACGCCAAGGGCGCGCGGAACGCGGACAGCCTGATCCTGCACCACGCCACGCTCGCGGCGATGGTGCAGGGACGCTACTGGTGAGGCTCAGGCGGCGCGGCGCAGCTGCGAGGGCTTGATCGGACGCGAGCCCGGTCCGCCGACGTGCGAGAAGGGCTGCGTCCGCCAGTCGAGACCCTGGGGGAGCGTCAGGAGCAGGGCGGTGTCCTGCTCCTGCACCTCCAGCGTCTCGTCCGCGGGACGGGCGTCGGCGGCGGGCAGGCCCGTGCCGGAGCAGACCGTGAGCACGAAGGGGTTCCACGGCGTCGGGCACAGCGCGTGCTCCGGCAGGACGTCCTCGTCGGCGAGCAGCGCGATGGGCTGGACGCAGTCCGGGCAGATCACCCGGTACATCTCAAAGGTGTCGTACGTGTCGAGCTCGTCGGACGTGTCGACGGACGTGTCGACGGAATCAACAGGCTCCTGCATGGAGATCTCCCCCTCGGACGGGTCGGCCGGATCTGAGTGGCCTCGACCACAGCAACCAATTCCCATACGGTCCGCCGCATAACCGTGAGGTCACGCCCGAGCCCCGCCAAAACCTGTGGCGTTCGTCACATGCCCGTCGCAGGTGCCCCGTGGATGCCCATAGTCAGGCATAAGGGCAGGCCCCCGCTGTGCCCCGGCCCCTTCGGGGCAATAGGGTCACCGCATGGAGGAGCTGGATCGTCAGATCGTCGAGTTGCTCGTCAAGGACGGGCGCATGAGCTACACCGACCTGGGCAAGGCCACGGGCCTGTCCACCTCGGCCGTACATCAGCGCGTCCGCCGCCTCGAGCAGCGCGGAGTCATCCGGGGCTATGCCGCGGTCGTCGACCCGGAGGCCGTCGGCCTGCCGCTGACCGCCTTCATCTCGGTGAAACCCTTCGACCCCAGCGCCCCCGACGACACCCCCGACCGGCTCGCCGACATCCCCGAGATCGAGGCCTGCCACAGCGTCGCGGGGGAGGAGAACTACATCCTCAAGGTCCGCGTCGCCACCCCGCTGGAGCTGGAGCACCTGCTCGGCCGGATCCGCTCCCAGGCGCACGTCTCCAGCCGCACCACCGTCGTCCTCTCCACCCCGTACGAGTCCCGCCCGCCGCGCGTCTGAGCCCGGCCGCCGGGCGTCCCCGGCGCGGTCCGGCGGGCGGCGGCCGGATTCCGGCCCCCGCCGGACCCGAACCCGCTGGTAACGACGGCGTCCGCGACGGCCTAGCCTGGTCGCATGAGTGCGTACGAACACCGCACCGTGCTGCTGCGCGGTGGAGAAGTCCACAGCCCCGCCGACCCCTTCGCCACCGCCATGGTGGTGGAGCGCGGGCACATCGCCTGGGTGGGCTCGGAAGGCGCCGCCGACGCCTTCGCCTCCGGCGTGGACGAGGTGATCGACCTCGAAGGCGCGCTGGTCACCCCGGCGTTCGTCGACGCGCACGTGCACACCACGGCCACCGGTCTCGCCCTCACCGGCCTCGACCTGTCCGCCGCCGCCTCGCTCGCCGAGGCGGCGGAGCGGATCCGCGCCTACGCCGAGGCCCGGCCCGGCGACCGCATCCTCATCGGCCACGGCTGGGACGCCGCCCGCTGGCCGGAGCGCCGCCCGCTCACCCGCGACGAGCTGGACGCGCTCACCGGCGGCCGCCCGCTGTACCTGACCCGGATCGACGTGCACTCGGCGGTCGTCACCACCGCCCTGCTCGACCTGGTGCCCGGCATCCGCGGGCTGACCGGCTTCCACGACGGGCAGCCGCTCACCGGCGACGCCCACCACGCCGTCCGCGCCGCCGCCTACGCCGCCCTCTCCCCGCTGCAGCGGACCGAGGCCCAGCGCGCCGCCCGCCGGCACGCGGCCTCGCTCGGCATCGGCACCCTGCACGAGTGCGGCGGCCCCGAGATCTCCTCCGAGGACGACTTCACCGGCCTGATGGACCTCGCCCGCAGCGAGCCCGGCCCCCGGATCGTCGGCTACTGGGCCGACCTCGACATCGAGCGGGCCCGCGCCCTCGGCGCCCTCGGCGCGGCCGGCGACCTCTTCGCCGACGGCTCCCTCGGCTCGCACACCGCCTGCCTCCACCAGCCCTACGCCGACCGGTCCGGCGCCGGGGTCGCGCACCTGGACGCGGACACCGTCGCCGCCCACGTGGTGGCCTGCACCGAGGCCGGGCTCCAGGCCGGGTTCCACGCCATCGGCGACGCCGCCGTCGACGCGGTCGTCGAGGGCGTCCGGGCCGCCTCCGAGAAGCTCGGCCTCGCCCGGATCCGCTCCGCCCGGCACCGCGTCGAGCACGCCGAGATGCTCACCCCCGAGTCCGTCGCGGCCTTCGCCGAGCTGGGCCTGACCGCCTCCGTGCAGCCGGCCTTCGACGCGTACTGGGGCGGCGACGAGGGCATGTACGCCGACCGCCTCGGCGTGGAGCGGGCCCGCACCCTCAACCCGTACGCCGCCCTGCTGCGCGCGGGCGTGCCGCTGGCCTTCGGCTCGGACAGCCCGGTCACCCCGCTCGACCCGTGGGGGACCGTCCGCGCGGCCGCCTTCCACCGGACCCCCGAGCACCGGATCTCGGTCCGGGCCGCCTTCACGGCGCACACCCGGGGCGGCTGGCGCGCGGTCGGCCGGGACGACGCCGGCACGCTGGTGCCCGGCGCGCCCGCCGACTACGCGATCTGGCGGACCGGCGAGCTGGTGGTGCAGGCGCCGGACGACCGGGTGGCCCGCTGGTCGACCGATCCGCGCTCCGGGACGCCCGGTCTGCCCGACCTGTCCCCCGGCCGCGAGCTTCCCGTCTGCCTGCGGACCGTCGTGTTCGGACAAACGGTGTTCGTACGACCGAACGAGTGACGTAGGGACATTTCGAGCCGTCGCTCGAAAGCGGCCGGCTTCGCCCTCGACCTGCGGATCTTCGCGGCCCACCTGCGTGAACGGTTCATCGCCGCAGGTCAAACGGGTGTTGACAGCCGACGGTCACGGGCCGGTAGGTTCGGCACGTCCACCAAGGACGTCCGACCGGTTTCAAACCTCCACGCAGGCACCGAACGCCGCCCGCGCCTCGGGGGCGAGGGAAGGTTTTTCCGGCGGAGGGTGCGACCCGGGTGGGGCCCCGGCGTTCAGTAGACAACGGCCTCGGTCGACCCGCAGCCAGCGGGTCCCGGGTCGGCCCGAAGGACGCCGGGCCCCGATCCCGTCCCCGGTGCGCGGGGCTCGCTATGGTGGTGTCTCGCGTATGTATCCGAAGGGGCAGTAGTGAACGACGGTGGCCAGAGGCGTTACGGCCCGCTCGGCAAGGCCTTGGTGATCATTCCGACCTACAACGAGGCGGAGAACATCAAGCCGATCGTCGCGCGGGTGCGGGAGTCCGTACCCGAGGCGCACGTCCTCGTCGCCGACGACAACAGCCCCGACGGCACGGGCAAGTTCGCCGACGAGATCGCCTCCGAGGACGATCACGTCCACGTCCTGCACCGCAAGGGCAAGGAGGGGCTCGGCGCGGCCTACCTCGCGGGCTTCCGCTGGGGCATCGAGCACGGCTACGACGTCCTCGTCGAGATGGACGCCGACGGCTCCCACCAGCCCGAGGAGCTGCCCCGGCTGCTCACCGCCCTCAAGGGCGCGGACCTGGTGCTCGGCTCCCGCTGGGTGCCCGGCGGCCGGATCGTGAACTGGCCGAAGTCCCGCGAGTTCATCTCCCGCGGCGGCAGCCTCTACTCGCGCGTCATGCTCGACGTGCCGATCCGCGACGTCACCGGCGGCTACCGGGCCTTCCGCAAGGAGACCCTGGAGGGCCTCGGCCTCGACGACGTCGCCTCGGCCGGCTACTGCTTCCAGGTCGACCTGGCCCGCCGCGCGGTCGCCGCCGGCTTCCACGTCGTGGAGGTCCCCATCACCTTCGTCGAGCGCGAGGTCGGCGACTCCAAGATGAGCCGGAACATCGTCGTCGAGGCGCTGTGGCGGGTCACCGGCTGGGGTCTGAGCGCCCGCGCGCAGAAGGTCGGCAAGCTGCTCGGCCGCGGCTCCGCGAGCTGATCTCTCCTTTACGACGTTCCTGCGGGCCGCCAGGCACACTGGGGAGCATGACGACCGGCGCAACGCCTCCCCTCGCCCCCAAGCGCTCCCGAGCGCGTACGTTCCTCCCCCTGGCCGTCGCCGCCTGGCTGGTCCTGGAGATCTGGCTGCTGACGCTGGTCGCGAACGCGGCCGGCGGCCTCACCGTCCTCCTCCTGCTCGTCGGCGGCGCCGTGCTCGGCGCCACCGTGATCAAGCGCGCCGGCCGGCGCGCCTTCGCCAACCTCACCGGCACCTTCCAGAAGGCCCAGGAAGCGGCCCGCACGGGTGCGGTGCCCACGGAGGCCGACCGGATCGGCGCCGAGGACCGCAACGGCTTCCTGATGCTCGGCGGCCTGCTCCTGATGATCCCCGGGCTGCTCTCCGACGCCGTCGGACTGCTGCTGCTGATCCCGCCGGTGCGCTCGGCGCTGGGGCGGTACGCGGAGAAGGCCGTGGAGCGCCGGATGAGCGCCGCTCCGCAGGGAAGCCTCCAGGACGCCTTCCAGCAGGCCCGCATCCACCGGCCAGACGGAAAGGTCGTCCAGGGTCAGGTCATCCGCGAGGACGCGCCCCAGGGGCCGCGCGAGCCCCAGGCGCCCCGTCCGCCGCTGATGCCGTGACGCGAGCGGCGAGACGCCGCTGACGCGAACAAGCCGTGAGGCCGGTCCCGTACGGGACCGGCCTCACGGCTTGTTCGCTGCTGGTGCGGGACCGCCGGGCTCGGGTAGGGGAACGCCGAGGGGCCCGGTACACGATGCGTGTACCGGGCCCCTCGGCGTATCTCTCGGGCCGTGCGGCCCTCAGGCCGTGCGGCCGTCCGTCAGGCGGACTTGCGGCTGTCGCGCGGATGCACGGCGATGTTCATGGCGCCGGACCGAAGAACCGCCAGCCGCTCGGCCAGCACCTCCTCGAGCTCCTCGCGGGTGCGCCGCTCCATGAGCATGTCCCAGTGCGTACGCGCCGGCTTGCCCTTCTTTTCCTCGGGGCCGTCCCCGTCAACCAGGAGTGCCTGGATCCCGCAGACCTTGCACTCCCACTCCGGCGGAATCTCCGCCTCGACCGAGAAGGGCATCTCGAAACGATGCCCCTTCTCGCATGCGTACTCCACCGCCTGGCGCGGGGCCAGATCGATGCCGCGGTCGGTCTCGTAGCTGGTCACCACGAGGCGCGTGCCGCGAAGAGCTCGCTCACTCATGAATCGTGCCTCCCGGGCTTGTCGCCCACAGGACAGGTGTCGCTGTCGTCGTCATCCGGTCAACGTCCGGTCGGCGGTAAAGATTCCCGTTCCGGGTCATGCGTCGCCCGTCGTGCCGCCCCTTGTTCTACCCACCAGTGCCCGTTTTGTCACATCTGGCAGGAGATGTCACTCAACGTCTTCACCAAGTCAGCACGCAGTAACGGTCCGCCTGGCAGGCCAAAGGCGTACACTACCGGCCTTTCACTTCCGCGTCTAAATCCGGTCCGGAACGGGGTTGCCCGCGGCGGCCACGGCCTGCCGAACCGGGACCCTCGCGAGGAGCACGAAGCCGACGGCGAAGAAGATCACCAGGGAGATGATGGCATCCCGGTAGCTTCCGGTCACCTGATACGCGAGACCGAACACCAATGGCCCCAGCCAGCTCAGTCCGCGGTCGCTCATCTCGTACGCCGAGAAGTACTCCGCCTCCTTGCCGCGCGGCACCAGATGGGAGAAGAGCGAGCGGGAGAGCGCCTGGCTGCCGCCCAGGACCAGGCCGATCGCCGCCGCCAGACAGTAGAAGAACACCGGCGCGTCGGCCGGCAGGAAGTACCCCGCCGCCAGGATGCCGGTCCACACGGCCAGCGACGCGAGGATCGTCCGCTTCGCCCCGTACGAACGGGCCATCCGGCCCATCCCGAGCGCCCCCGCGACGGCCAGCACCTGCACCAGCAGCACCGCCGTGATCAGCGTCGTCTGGTCGAGGCCCAGCTCCTCCGAGCCGTACACCGAGGCCTGCGAGATCACGGTCTGCACGCCGTCGTTGTAGATCAGGTACGCGAGCAGGAAGGAGAGCGTCAGCGGATGGCGGCGCATGTCCCGCAGGGTGGCCCGCAACTGCTTCCAGCCGCTGCCGACGGCGCCCTCCGCCCCGTGGCCGGCCGGGGCGGCCAGGTCGGTACGGCGGTCGCGCAGGCGCCGCAGCGGCACCAGCGTGAAGGCGCCCCACCACAGCCCCGCCGAGGCGAGGCAGATCCGCACCGCGTCGCCCTCGGAGAGGCCGAAGGAGTCGTGGCCGGTGTAGACGACCAGGTTCAGCACGAGGACCAGCGCCCCCGAGGTGTAGCCGAAGGCCCAGCCGCGCGAGGAGACCGTGTCCCGCTCCTCGGGCTCGGCGATCTGCGGCAGATACGCGTTGTAGAGCACCATCGACACCGACAGCGAGGCGTTCGCCACGATCAGCAGGAACGCGCCCAGCAGGTAGCGCTCGCCCTCCAGGAAGAACATCCCGGTGGTGGCCGTGGCCCCCACGTACGCCGCCGCCGCGAGCAGCGGCTTCTTCCGGCCCGTGCGGTCCGCCATCGCGCCCACCAGGGGCATCGCGAGCACCGCGACGACGATCGAGGCGGACACGGCGTACGCGAAGAGGGAGCCGGCCCGCACGGGTATGCCCAGCGGGTGCACGAACCCCTCCGGGTCCGCCGCCGCCTTGGCCACCGAGGTCAGGTACGGCCCCAGGAACACCGTCAGCACGCTGGTCGAGTAGACCGAGCAGGCGAAGTCGTAGAAGTACCAGCCGCGCTGCTCGCGCCTGCGCTCGGCAGGGCTCGCCGGACCCTCCGGGCCGGCCGGGCTGTCCGGACCGGCCGGATCGGCGCCGTGGCCGTCCGGGCGGCCGGTGTTGTCGACGTCGGTCAAGGCCGCGCCCCCTCGTTCGTCCCCGAGTTCCCCGTGGTGGTACGCGCGCTCAGACCCACAGTCCGCGGTCGGTCAGGACACCGCGCAGCGTCTCCAGATGATCGGTCATGATGCCATCCACGCCAAGGTCCAGGAGGGCGTGCATCCGCTCGGGTTCGTTGATCGTCCACACGTGCACCTGGATCCCCCGGGCGTGCGCCTCGCGCACGAAGCGCCGGTCCACCACCGGGACGCCCGCCTGCCGCTCCGGCACCTGGGCCGCGACGGCGCCCGCGCGCAGCGCCGCCGGGATGCCCAGGGAGCGCAGCCGGAGGCCGAGGATCCCCTTCACCCCGTACGAGGTGGCCAGCCGCGGACCGGCGAGCCGCTGGGCCCGGGCGACCCGGCCCTCGGTGAACGAGCCCACGCAGATCCGGTCCCAGGCGCCGGTCCTGGAGATCAGGTCCACCAGCGGCCCCAGGGCGGACTCGGACTTCAGGTCCACGTTCCAGCGCGCTTCGGGGAACTCCTCCAGGAGCTCCTCGAAGAGCGGCAGCGGCTCCTTGCCGGCGACCCGGGCCTCCCGGACCGCCGCCCAGGGCAGGTCCCGGATCCGGCCGCCGGTGTTCGTCACCCGGTCCAGGGTCGGGTCGTGGAAGGCGACCAGGACGCCGTCCGCCGTCGTGTGCACATCGGTCTCGAAGTAGCGGTATCCGGCCGCGGTCGCGCGCCGGAACGCCTCCGCGGTGTTCTCCAGGCCGTCCGCCGTGCCGCCGCGGTGGGCGAAGGGGAGGGGGGCCGGGTGGTCGAGGTAGGGGTGGCGTACGCGAGTCACCGCCGCAGTATGGCGGGTCAGGGTGTCGGGGCGGCGACGGACGTGGGTGCGACATCCGGCACACCGGGGCCGGCGTCCGCCTCGGGGGTCGCCTCCGGGGTCGCCTCGGGGATCGCGAACAGCGGCAGGAAGAACTGCGCCAGCGGGCCGATGCACAGGGCGTAGAGGACCGTGCCGACGCCCACCGAACCGCCGAGGACGAAGCCGGTGGCGACCACGGCTATCTCGATCGCCGTGCGGACCAGCCGGATCGACCGTCCGGTCAGCCGGTGCAGGCCGGTCATCAGGCCGTCGCGCGGACCGGGGCCGAGCCGCGCCGCGATGTAGAGGCCGGTCGCCGCGCCGTTGAGCACGATGCCGAGCACCATGAGGGCGATCCCGGCGGGCAGGCCGTCCACGTCGGGCACGAGGGCGAGCGTGCCGTCCATGGCGAGGCCGACGACGAAGACGTTGGAGACGGTGCCGAGGCCCGGCTTCTGCCGGATCGGGATCCACAGCAGCAGGACGACCGCCCCGACCGCGATGGACACGACCCCGATGGTCAGACCCGTCCTCTCGGCGAGACCCTGGTGGAGGACGCCCCAGGGCTCCAGGCCGAGCCCGCCCCGCACCAGCAGCGCCGAGCTGATCCCGTAGAGCGCGAGACCGGCGTAGAGCTGCGCGAGGCGGCGGGTCAGATGCCGGCCGCGGAGGCCGGAGGCGATGGACACAGGACTGCCCCCTGAGTGGTGACCTGGGTGGTCATGGTGGACTGGCTCATGACACTCTGTGGCGGGGGAAGACGTGCCAACCATGGCCAATTCGCGGAAGGTGGACTGATTTCCATGGCCCAGTGGACTTCAGCGGTGGGGCCTGCCCAGCTGGCCCGGCAGCTCCAGGCCCAGCAGGCCCGGCCCGCCGTGCCCGGCGCCCGCAAGCCGCCCGCCTACCGCGCCCTCGCCGACGGCATCCGGCTCCTGGTCCTGGAGGGCCGCGTCCCCGGTCGCCGCCCGGCTGCCCGCCGAGCGGGAGCTGGCCCTCGCCCTGACCGTCAGCCGCACCACCGTCGCCGCCGCCTACGAGGCGCTGCGCACCGAGGGCTTCCTGGAGTCGCGGCGCGGCGCCGGCAGCTGGACCGCGGTCCCGGCCGGCAACCCGCTGCCGGCCCGCGGGCTCGAACCGCTGCCCCCGGAGTCGCTCGGTTCCATGATCGACCTGGGCTGCGCGGCACTGCCCGCGCCCGAGCCCTGGCTCACCCGGGGCATCCAGGGCGCCCTGGAGGAGCTGCCGCCGTACGCGCACACCCACGGCGACTACCCGGCCGGACTGCCCGCCCTGCGCCAGATGCTCGCCGACCGGTACACCGAGCGGGGCATCCCGACCATGCCCGAACAGATCATGGTCACCACCGGTGCCATGGGCGCCATCGACGCCATCTGCCACCTCTTCGCGGGCCGCGGCGAGCGGATCGCGGTGGAGTCCCCCCTCCTACGCCAACATCCTCCAGCTGATGCGGGAGGCCGGCGCCCGGCTGGTCCCCGTCGCCATGGCCGAGGGGCTCGCCGGCTGGGACCTGGGCCGCTGGCGCCAGGTGCTGCGGGACGCGGCGCCCCGGCTCGCGTACGTCGTCGCCGACTTCCACAACCCCACCGGAGCCCTCGCCGACGAGGACCAGCGCCGCCAGCTCGTGGAGGCGGCCCGCTCGGCCGGCACGGTGCTCGTGGTCGACGAGACCATGACCGAGCTCTTCCTGGACGACGACGTGGCGATGCCGCGGCGGGTCTGCGCCTTCGACCCGGCCGGGGCCACGGTGCTGACCGTCGGCTCGGCGAGCAAGGCGTTCTGGGCGGGCATGCGGATCGGCTGGGTGCGCGCCGCGCCGGACGTGATCCGCTCCCTGGTCGCCGCCCGCGCCTACGCGGACCTCGGCACCCCGGTCCTGGAGCAGCTCGGCGTCAACTGGCTGATGCGCACCGGCGGCTGGGAGGAGGCCGTCGGCCTGCGCAGGGCCCAGGCCAGGGAGAACCGCGACGCCCTGGTGACGGCCGTGCGCAGGGAGCTGCCGGACTGGGAGTTCGAGGTGCCCCGCGGCGGCCTGACGCTGTGGGTGCGCACCGGCGGTCTGTCGGGCTCGCGCCTCGCGGAGGTCGGCGAGCGGGTGGGCGTCCGGGTGCCGTCCGGGCCGCGCTTCGGGGTGGACGGCGCCTTCGAGGGGTACGTACGGCTCCCGTTCACGGTCGGCGGCCCGGTCGCCGACGAGGCCGCCGCCCGCCTGGCCGCCGCCGCCCGCCTGGTGGAGTCCGGCGCCGGGGCCGGCGTCGAGGCGCCGAGGTCCTTCGTGGCCTGAGCCGGGCCCGTACGCGGGAGGGCGGCCGCACCTTCACCGGTGCGGCCGCCCTCTTTCGCGTACGGGATGCGGGGCTCAGCCCTCCGCGGGCACCGGGGCGGACAGCGCCGCGGTGCCGGGCTCCTTGCGGAGGGTCGGCGCCGTGTCGGCGTCGACGTCGGGGTCGGGCGCGGAACCGGGGGCCGGGGCGATCGTCGCCATGGTGGCCGTCTGCCGCTCGGGCAGCAGCTCCAGGACCGCCTGGCGGTGCGCCTCGCTCGTGGCGTCGTCGAAGGGGTCCGGCGTGGCCGGCACCTGGAGGCGCAGCACCGGCGCGGTGCCGAGACGGGCGTAGCCGCGGCCGGGCGGGACGTCGGGGACCGGCGTGGTGTGCGGCGGGCCGCCCAGGACCGAGGCGATCTGCTCCGGGGAGGCCGGGCCGAGCACGACCCGGGCCCGGGTGTGGCCGCGTACCGTCTCGCCGAGGACGTCCAGGCTGTCGAACTGCTCGGCCACCACGACGGTGACCTGCGCCGCGCGGCCGTGCCGCAGCGGAACCTGGAGCAGGTCCTGCGGGTCGGGGCGGCCGTCGGCGGCGGCCAGGTGGCCCAGCACGCTCGGCCGGTCGAGCAGGATCCACAGCGGGCGACGGGTGTCCTCGGGCGCCGGGTGGCCCGCCTGGCGGGCCCGGTTCGCGGCGATCAGCCGCCGCTCGGTCTCGTGCGCCGCCCACTCCAGGCTCGCCAGGGCGCCGGAGAGCCCGCACTCGACGGCGAGCACCCCGGCCCGGCCTACGAGACAGGCGAACTCGCCGGTGCCGCCGCCCTCGACGATCAGCACGTCGCCGTGGGGGAGGGCCTGGAGCGCGATCGAGCGCAGCAGCGAGGTGGTGCCGCTGCCGGGCTGTCCGACGGCCAGCAGGTGCGGCTCGGTGGAGCGGGGGCCGGTGCGCCAGACGACGGCCGGGGCGTCCTCGGTGCCGTCGGCGGCCCGCACCGGCACGGTCCGCTGCACGGCGTCGGCGTCGGTGAAGCCGAGCACCGTCTCGCCGGGCACGGTGACGAAGTGCTGGGCGGCGATGGTGGTGGGGAGCGCGTCGAGCACGTGCATCGTCAGCCGGTTGCCCTCCTCGTCCCAGTCGAAGAGGTACTCGCGGCCGCGTCCCGACTTGGCGTGCAGCAGCTGCTCGATGCGGGCGCGGGCGGCGGGCTCGCCGTCGGTGAAGTACGGGGGGTAGGCGATGCGCAGCCGGGTGGGCCGGCCGTCCTCGTCGAAGGCGTAGTCCGAGAAGGCGCCGCTCCAGTCCCCGCCGTGGGCGAAGAGGGGTTCGGGGTCGTCCGGGAGCGAGAGGTAGGGCACCAGGGCCTCGTAGAGGCCCTTGAGCCGGGCGACCTCGGCGTCGTCGGGCCCGGTCTTGACGACCGGGCGCTCCCGCCCCTGCCAGGCGGCCGCGCCCATCACCCCGACGAGGGCGAACAGCGGGCCGTACGGCATGAAGGCGACGACCAGGACGCAGGCCGCGACCAGGAACAGCGTAGGACCGCGCCGCTCCTTGGGGGTCGCGGCCCACTTGGCGCGCGCGGTCGCGGCCAGCTTCCGCAGACCACGCGAGATGGTGATCAGCGGATGGAGCACGTCGGTGGCGCTGTCGGCGGCCGTGCGCGCGATCTCTCGGCTGCGAGCGATCTGGGCGCTGCCGCTGCTCAGAATGCGGGGGAGTGGTCGCCGGGCCACGTCGTACTCCTGGAGTGGTGGAAGGGGCGGAGGGGCGTCAGAACTTGATCCCGCCCAGAAGGCTGGCGAGGCTCTGTCCGCCCGCGGTGATGCTCGGGGCGATGGCGGTGCCCGCGAGGTAGAACCCGAAGAGGGCGCTGACGAGGGCGTGCGACGCCTTCATGCCGTCCTTCTTGAAGAACAGGAAGCAGATGATGCCGAGCAGGACGACGCCCGAAATGGACAGGATCATGAGGTGTTCTCCTGGTTGAGGGGACAGTCACCATCAGTCCTTCCAGGTTCACAGCAAGTATCTATATGACTAAAGGTGCATATGGGTGAATTGCTGACGTTTTCACTTGACCGGCGTAGAACCGGCCCTTCTTCGGGTGGCGAAAAGTCCGGAGCGCGCTAAAAGGGAGCGCGTTGCGAGTGATCTTTGCCTCGGTGGGGCGCGGTCATGTCCCCGACCGGGCAGTACCCTGTCGATTCACTCGTACGGCCTCACGCGCCGTGCGCAGGCCGAGCACGAGAGGTAGGCGTCACCATGAGCGAGAGCCAGGCCCCGGACCCCGAGGTCGTCGAGCTGGCTTCCAAGGTCTTCGACCTGGCCCGCACCGGCGACGCGGCGGCCCTCGCCGCCTACGTCGACGCGGGGGTCCCGGCGAACCTCACCAACGAGAAGGGCGACTCGCTCGTCATGCTCGCCGCCTACCACGGGCACGCCGACGCGGTCGCCGTCCTCCTGGAGCGCGGTGCCGACGCCGACCGCGCCAACGACCGCGGCCAGACCCCGCTCGCCGGTGCCGTCTTCAAGGGCGAGGACGGCGTCGTGCGCGCCCTGCTGGCCGGCGGGGCGAATCCGCAGGCCGGGACTCCGTCCGCCGTGGACACCGCGCGCATGTTCGGCAAGGCCGAACTCCTGGAGCTGTTCGGAGCCGGGTGAACATCGGCTGAACCCCAGGTGAGAGCAGCGTCGTAAATGTGGTCGCGGTGGCGAAATGGGTGGGTCATCATGACGTCGGGCCCGCAGGGGGCCACCGACGAGAGGCAGAGGAAGATGGTCACTGGCAAGCGCAGGACGACGGGCGGCCCGACATGTTGCCGCACGGCCTAGGCGATCAGCCTGACCCGGTTCATCCCGGATTCCCCCCGGTCGTGTCGACAGCTTGATGTGAGGCGTCTTCCATGTTCGATCCAGTCATAGCGCCGAGCGGCACCCTGCTCGGCCTGTTGCAGAGGGGCCGCGGCGACGGCACCCTGCACGCGCTCGCAGCGCCACGTGCCGAGGCCCTCGCGGCCCTCAACGGCTGTGTTCTCGACGACCCCCGCCACGACTGGCAGGTCGAGAACCGCTCCCTCTACTACGCACGTCTCTACCTGGACCTCCACGGAGGTCTGGAGGAGATCGAGGCGCACCTCTTCGGTGCCGAGGACCACCTCGACACCGAGGAGGGCAGGACCGGGCTCGCGCTCGCCGTCCTCGGGCACCTCGCCTCCTACGGACGCCGGGACGCCCTGGTGCTCCTGCGGCGCTACGCCGCCACGGGCACCAACTGGGCCTGGGCCCTGGACGAGCTCGCGCTGCGCGACGACGACGCCGGGCTGCGCTCCCTCGCCGTGCCCGTGCTCGCCCGCTTCCCGGCCGACGCCGAGGGCGAGGCCGAGCTCGCGGCGGCCGTCCGCGACGCCTTCGAACCGCGGCCCTGGCGGCTGTGGGCCGAGGACCCGCGCGCCTCCGTCGGCGCCCGGATCAAGGCCGCCGGCGAACAGGGCTCCTTCGACCGCTGGCAGCGCCAGCTCCGCCCCACCGGGCCCCGGCCCGGCTGGAGCGTCCAGGCCGTCCTCGACTGGGCCCAGGAGGGCCTGGAGCGCGGCGCCGAGCTGCACGGGCCGGCCGCCCGCTGCCTGGTCGCCGTCGCCGCCCCCGAGGACCGCGAGCTGATCCTCGCCACCGCCCGCAGCGGCCCCGACGGCGCCCGCTGCGCCGCGCTGCACTACCTCGCCGAGTCGCAGGACCCCGCCGTCCTCGACCTCGTCGAGCGCGCCGCCGGCGAGGCCTCCCGCACCGTCGCCGACGCGGCCGTCGCCGCCTTCGAGCGGATGTGCGACGAAGCAGCCGTGGACCGGGCCCGCGGCTGGATCCACCGCCCCGACGCGCTCGGCACGGCCGCGGCCGGCATGCTCGCCTTCCGCGGCGGCACCCAGGACTCCCCCCTCGTCCTCGGCGCCCTCCGCGAGACCGTCCGTGCCCAGGGCCCCGACGCGGCCGCCCTCTATCCGCTCGTCGACGGCGCCGGCCGCCTCGGCATCGGCTGCGCCGCCCCCGTGCTGCGCCACATCTACCGCGAGACGGCCTCCTCCCAACTGCGCGGCCGCACCGCCCGCGCCCTGGCCGCCACCGATCCCACCTTCGCCAACGGCTTCGCCGTCGAATGCCTGTGGGACTGCGAGGAGACCACCCGCGAGCTCGCCGCGCTGCACGCCGAGACGGGCGACGTACGCGTCGCCGAGCGGCTGCGCCGGCTCGCCGCCGATCCCGCGGAGGAGGCCGAGGTCCAGACGGCCGTCCGCAACCGGATAGGGCCGGATCTCGACCTCCAGGTCTGAGCTCCGCACCCCGGGGGTGGCCGCATCCGGCCACCCCCGTCCCCGTGAGGCCCCCCGGGGCAAACGCTCATGGGACGTTCCCCGCCCGTCCAGATCCACTTTGACGGGGACACGCCGAGCGCGACGACAACACCCGTATGCGTGTCGTCATCGTCACCGAGTCCTTCCCGCCCGACGTCAACGGGGTGGCGCACTGCGCCCAGCAGACCGCCCTCCACCTGGCCCGCCGCGGCCACGCCCCCCTCGTCGTCGCCCCCGCCCTCCCCGGCGCCCTCGCGGCCACGGGCCCGGACGACGGCGCGCCCTGCCCCGTGGTCCGCGTCCCCTCCCTGCCGCTGCCCGGCTACCCCCAGGTACGGGTCGCCCTGCCCAGCCGCCGGGTCGCCGCCGCCCTCGCCGCGCACCGGGCCGAGATCGTGCACCTGGCCGGCCCCTTCGTCCTCGGCGCGCGCGGCATGACGGCCGCCGCCCGGCTCGGGCTCCCCGCGGTCGCCGTCTACCAGACCGACCTCGCCGGATATGCCCGTACGTACGTGGGCGCGGGCGAGTCCGCCGCCTGGCGCAGGCTCCGCGCGGTGCACGGCGCCGCCGACCGCACCCTCGCGCCCTCCACCGCCGCCGTACGGGACCTGGAGGCGCACGGCATCGGCCGGATCCGGCTGTGGCGGCGCGGGGTCGACACGGAGCGGTTCCGGCCCGGGCTGCGCGACGAGGCGCTGCGCCGCGCGCTCGCGCCCGGCGGCGAGACCCTCGTCGGGTACGTGGGGCGCCTCGCCCCCGAGAAGCGCGTCGACCTCCTCGCCGGGGTCTGCGCGCTGCCCGGCGTCCGGCTCGTGGTCGTCGGCGACGGGCCCAGCGAGCCGGCGCTGCGGGCCGCGCTGCCCGGAGCCGTCTTCCTCGGCCGCCGCACCGGCGACGACCTGGCCCGGATCTTCGCCTCGCTCGACGTGTTCGCGCACACCGGCCCGTACGAGACCTTCTGCCAGACCGTCCAGGAGGCCATGGCCTCGGGCGTCCCGGTCGTCGCCCCCGCCGTGGGCGGCCCCCTCGACCTGGTGGACCACCGCCGCACCGGCTTCCTCGTCCCGCCCGACGACCCCGACGCGGTGCGCGAGGCCGTCGCCGCGCTCGCCGCCGCACCCGCCCTGCGCAGCGTCTACGGCAGAGCCGGGCGGGCCGCCGTCGAACGGCGCACCTGGGAGGCGGTCGGCGACGAACTGATCGGCCACTACCGGGAGGTGCTGCGCGAGCGGACGGCGGTGGCCGCGTGAGCGGGACGGCGCGCGGCGCCCGCGCGGCGGCGGACGGCGGGACCGGGGGTGGAACGCGGGTGGTGGCCGACGGCGGGAGCGGGCCCGGAGCGCGGGGGGTGGCCGACGGCGGGAGCGGGGGTGGAGCGCGGGTGGTGGCCGACGGCGGGAGCGGGGGCGGAGCGCGGGTGGTGGCCGACGGCGGGGCCGCGACGGGTGTCGGCGCCGTGGACGGCGCGGGCTGCTCCGCCGTGCGGGGCGACCCGGGACGGGCGCTGCGGATCGTCCGGCTCGCCAACTTCGTCACCCCGGCCTCCGGCGGCCTGCGGACCGCACTCGACCGGCTCGGCCGCGGCTACGCCGCCGCCGGGCACGAACCCGTCCTCGTGGTCCCCGGCGAGGCGGCGAGCGACCGGGAGACCGCCCAGGGCCGGGTCATCACCCTGCCCGGGCCCGTGGTCCCGGGCACCGGCGGCTACCGGGTGCTCGCCGACCGGCCCCGGCTGCGCCGGCTCCTCGACGGGCTCGCCCCCGACCGCCTGGAGGTCTCCGACCGGACCACCCTGCGCTGGACGGGGGAGTGGGCGCGCCGGGCCAGGGTGCCGTCCGTCATGGTCTCCCACGAGACCGCCGACGGGGTGCTGCGCACCTGGGGCGTCCCCGAGGCGGCCGCCGTCCGCGCGGCCGACCGGCTCAACCGCCGCACCGCCTGGGCCTACTCCCGGATCGTGTGCACCACCGAGTGGGCCGAGCGGGAGTTCGTCCGGATCGGGGCCCGCAACGTCGTCCGCGCCCCGCTCGGCGTCGACCTGGACCGCTGCCGGCCCGGCCGCCGCAGCGCCGTCCTGCGGGCCCGGTACGCGGGCGGCGAGCGGGTGCTGCTGGTGATGTGCTCCCGGCTCTCCGTCGAGAAGCGGCCCGGCACGGCCCTGGACGCCCTCGCCGCACTGCGTGCCCTGGGCGTGCCCGCCGTCCTCGTCGTCGCGGGGGACGGGCCCCTGCGGGCCGCCCTGGAGCGCCGCGCCCGGGAACGGCGCCTCCCGGCGCGGTTCCTCGGCCACGTCGCCGACCGCGAGGCCCTCGCCGACCTCCAGGCGGCGGCGGACGTGTGCCTGGCCCCCGGCCCGGCCGAGACCTTCGGGCTCTCGGCCCTGGAGGCCCTCGCCTGCGGCACCCCCGTCGTCTGCAGCGCCTCCTCCGCCCTGCCCGAGGTCGTCGCCGACGCGGGTGCCTGCGCCGCCGACGAGCCCGCCGCCTTCGCCCGCGCGGTGCGCACGGTCCTGGCCCTCCCCGAGGGGACGCGGCGGGCGACGGCCCGCGCCCGCGCGGAGCTCTTCTCCTGGGACCGCGCGACCGCCGCCTTCCTGGCCGCCCACGACGCCGCCGCCGTCCGCCGGGAGACGCCGAGATGACCACGCTCGCGGGCCCGGACGCCGGAGCGGCCCAGGACCCCGGAGGCGGGCCCCGGGTGGGCGGGGCTGACGGGACGGTTCCCCGCGCGGGCGCGGCCGACCGGACCGTTCCCCGGGTGGGTGGGGCCGACGGAACGGCCCCCCGCGCGGGCGGGGTCCAGGTGTCCGGCGCCGGGCGGGGGCCGGTCCGGTTCGTCGTCCTCGGGGACTCGCTCAGCGAGGGCGTCGGCGACCGGGTCGGCGGGCGCTGGCGGGGCTGGGCCGCGCTGCTCGCCGAGGGACTGCGGGCCGACACCGGGACGGCCGCCTTCACGAACCTGGCGGAGAGCGGGGCGCAGAGCCGCGAGGTCGCCGAACGGCAGCTGCCCGCGGCGCTCGCCCTGGAGCCGCAGCTCGCCTCCGTCGTCGTCGGCGTCAACGACACCCTGCGCCGCACCTTCGACATCGAGCGCCTCGCCCGCCGCCTCGACCGGGTCTGCGCCGACCTGACCGCCGCCGGCGCCGTCCTGCTCACCGCCTGCCTCCCGGACCCCGGGCGCATGCTCGGCCTGCCCGCGCCGCTCGCCCGCCCGCTGGCCCGGCGGCAGCGGTCCGTGAACGCCGTCGTCCACGCGCTCTCCGCCCGCTACGGCGCCGTCCACCTGCACCTGGACGCACCCGCCTGGACCACGGACCGCTCCCTGTGGAGCGCCGACCGGCTGCACCCGGGGGAGCGCGGTCACCGCGCCATCGCCGCCGCCTTCCACCGGCTGCTGCGCGACCGGGGCCTCGCCGACGGGACGCCGCCGTCGCCCGAGCCGGAGCAGCCGCCGCCCGGCCGCGCGGACGCGGCGCTCTGGTTCGCCACCGCCGGGACCGCCTGGGTCCTGCGCCGCTGCCACGACCTGCTGCCCCAGCTGCTCCTGCTCGCCGCCGCCGAACTGGGACACGCGGCCACCGGGACCCGCGCCCGGCTCGACGCCCGCGCGGCGCTCGCCCTCTCCGCGGCCCTGTCCGCGGCTCCGCCGGGCGAGGACCGGCACGAGGCCGCGTCCGAGGCCCTGTCCGCGGCTCCGTCCGAGGCCCCCGCCACCGCGTCGGGCGCCCCCGGGGGCACTCACCCGGCCACAATGGGGCCATGACCGGAGGCTGGGAGTTCTGGATCGACCGGGGCGGCACCTTCACCGACGTCGTGGGCCGGCGTCCGGACGGCCGGATCGTCACCCGCAAGCTCCTCTCGCACGACCCGGCCCGCAGCCACGACGCCGCCGTCGCGGGCATCCGGCTCCTCCTCGGCCTGGGCCCCGAGGAGCCCGTCCCCGCCGACCGGATCGACGTCGTCAAGATGGGCACCACCGTCGCCACCAACGCCCTCCTGGAGCGCCGCGGCGAACCCACCGTCCTCCTGATCACGGCCGGCTTCCGCGACGCCCTGCGCATCGCCTACCAGGACCGCCCCCGCCTCTTCGACCGCCACATCGTGCTGCCCGAGGCGGTCTACGCGCGCGTGATCGAGGTCCCCGAACGCGTCGACGCCCGGGGCGGGGTGGTCCGTCCGCTCGACGAGGACGCCGTCCGCGCGGAGCTCGCCGCCGCCCATGGCGAGGGACTGCGCTCCGCCGCCGTCGTCCTCCTCCACGGCTACCGGTACACCGCACACGAGACCCGCGTCGCCGCCCTCGCCCGTGCCGCCGGGTTCACCCAGGTCAGCAGCTCCCACGAGGTCAGTCCCCTCATCAAACTCGTGCCCCGCGGGGACACCACCGTCGTCGACGCCTACCTCTCGCCGATCCTGCGCCGGTACGTCGACGAGGTCGCCCGCGAACTCGCCGGGATCCGCGTCATGTTCATGCAGTCCAACGGGGGCCTGCGCGAGGCCGCCCACTTCCGCGGCAAGGACGCCGTCCTGTCCGGCCCGGCCGGCGGCGTCGTCGGCATGGCCCGCACCTCGGCGCAGGCCGGACTCGACCGGGTCATCGGCTTCGACATGGGCGGCACCTCCACCGATGTGTCGCACTACGCCGGCGAGTTCGAGCGCGAGCTGGGCACCCAGGTCGCGGGCGTCCGGATGCGCGCCCCGATGATGAGCATCCACACCGTCGCCGCGGGCGGCGGTTCCGTCCTCCACTACGACGGGCGCCGCTACCGCGTCGGACCCGACTCGGCGGGCGCCGTCCCCGGTCCCGCCTGCTACCGGCGCGGCGGCCCGCTGACCGTCACGGACGCCAACGTGATGCTCGGACGGATCCAGCCGGACCACTTCCCGGCCGTGTTCGGCGAGAGCGGCGACCAGCCGCTCGACACAGAGGTCGTCCGCGCTCGGTTCACGGCCCTCGCCGCCGAGGTGGGCGGCGGCCGCACCCCCGAGCAGGTGGCCGCCGGCTTCCTGGAGATCGCCGTCCTCGGCATGGCCGACGCCGTCAAGAAGATCTCCGTCCAGCGCGGCCACGACGTCACCCGCTACGCCCTCACCTCCTTCGGCGGCGCCGGGGGCCAGCACGCCTGTGCCGTCGCCGACGCGCTGGGCGTCGACACCGTCCTCGTACCGCCCCTGGCCGGCGTCCTCTCCGCGTACGGCATCGGCCTCGCCGACGCCACCGCCATGCGCGAACAGTCCGTCGAGGCCGAGCTGGACGCCCCCGGCACCCTCGACCGCGTCACGGGGCTCTGCGCCGCCCTCGCCGACCGCACCCGCGCCGAACTGCGCGCCGACGGGCTGCCCGACGCCGCCGTCACGACCCGGGCGCGCGTCCTGCTGCGCTACGCGGGCACCGACGCGAGCCTCCCGGTGCCGCTCGCCTCCCCGGAAGCGATGAGAACCGAGTTCGCAGCCGTCCATCGCGCGCGCTACGCCTTCACCATGGACAAGCCGGTCGTCGTCGAGGCCGTCTCCGTGGAGGCCGTCGGCACCGCCGGCCCCCACGGCCCCGTCGTCGTCCCCGAAGGAGCACGGCGGGGGCGGCTCACCCCACGGGCCACCGTCACCACCCACGACGGGGCCGAGCCCGTCCGCACCCCGCTGCACCGCCGCGAGGACCTGCGCCCCGGCGACACCGTCACCGGTCCCGCGATCCTCGCCGAGGCAGACGCCACCACCGTCGTGGACGCCGGCTGGCGGGCCACCGCCGCCGACGGCGGGCACCTCCTCCTGCACCGGGTCACCCCGCGCCCCGCGCGGGTGGCGGTCGGCACCGACGTCGACCCCGTCCTCCTGGAGGTGTTCAACAACCACTTCATGGCCATCGCCGAGCAGATGGGCGTCCGCTTGGAGAACACCGCCCACTCCGTCAACATCAAGGAACGGCTCGACTTCTCCTGCGCCCTCTTCGACCCCGAGGGCAACCTCATCGCCAACGCCCCGCACATCCCGGTCCACCTCGGCTCCATGGGCGAGTCCATCAAGGAGGTCCTGCGCCGCAACCGGGGCTCCCTGCGCCCCGGCGACGTGTACGCGATCAACGACCCGTACCACGGGGGCACCCACCTGCCCGACGTCACGGTCGTCACCCCCGTCTTCGACGACGGCGGCACCGCGCTGCGCTTCCTGGTCGCCTCCCGCGGCCACCACGCCGAGATCGGCGGCATCACCCCCGGCTCCATGCCCGCCTTCAGCCGCACCGTCGACGAGGAGGGCGTCCTCTTCGACAACTGGCTGCTCGTGCGCGACGGGAGACTGCGCGAGGCCGAGACCCGGGCGCTGCTCACCGGCGCCCGCCACCCCTCGCGCGACCCCGACACCAACCTCGCCGACCTGCGCGCCCAGATCGCCGCCAACGAGAAGGGCATCGAGGAACTTCGCGCGACCGTCGCCGAGTTCGGCCTCGACGTCGTCCACGCCTACATGCGGCACGTCCGCGCCAACGCCGAGGAGTCCGTCCGCCGGATCGTCGCCGGTCTGGACGACGGGCGCTGCCGCTACGAGACCGACTCCGGAGCCGTCGTCCAGGTCGCCGTCCGTGTCGACCGGGAACAGCGCCGCGCCGTGATCGACTTCACCGGCACCTCGCCCCAGCTGCCGGGCAACGCCAACGCCCCCACCTCCGTGGTCATGGCCGCCGTCCTCTACGTGTTCCGCACGCTCGTCGACGACGACATCCCGCTCAACAGCGGCTGCCTGGAACCGCTCGACGTCCGCGTCCCGTCCGGCTCCATGCTCGCCCCCGTCCACCCCGCCGCCACCGTCGCCGGGAACGTCGAGACCTCCCAGGCCGTCACCGGCGCCCTGTACGCGGCGCTGGGCGTGCAGGCGGAGGGCTCCGGCACCATGAACAACGTCACCTTCGGCAACGCGCGCGTGCAGTACTACGAGACGGTCGCCAGCGGCTCCGGCGCCGGCGAGGACTTCGACGGGGCCGACGCCGTGCAGACCCACATGACGAACTCCCGGCTGACCGACCCCGAGATCCTGGAGTGGCGCCATCCGGTCCGGGTCGAGGCCTTCGCCGTCCGCGAGGGCAGCGGCGGCCGCGGCCGCCGGCACGGCGGCGACGGAGTGGAGCGCCGCATCCGCTTCCTGGAGCCCATGACGGTCGCCCTGCTCACCGGACACCGGCGCGTCCCGCCCTACGGCATGGCGGGCGGCGAACCCGGCGCCCTCGGCGCCAACACCGTCGAACGCGCCGACGGCACCGTGGACCGCCTCGACGGCGTCGACTCCACCGAGGTCGGCCCCGGCGACGTCCTCGTCGTCCGCACCCCCGGAGGCGGCGGTTACGGCCCGCCGCCCCTGTGAACACGGTTTTCAGCGGTTCTCATCGATACGGCACGAAACGCACCACCATGCCCGGCACGGCCTGCGCCGCCGACGCCAGATCCGCCTCCCGGACCACGGCCACCACCGGATAGCCCCCCGTCGTCGGATGGTCGGCCAGGAACACCACCGGGCGCCCGTCCGGCGGCACCTGCACCGCGCCCAGCACCATGCCCTCGCTGGGCAGCTCCCGCACGACCGCCCGCTCCAGGGAGGGGCCCTCCGTCCGCAGCCCGATCCGGTTGCTCGCCGAGGACACCCGCCACACCCCCGTGGCGAGCGTCCGCAGCGCGTCCGGAGTGAACCAGTCGTCGCGCGGACCCGGCCGGACCCGCAGGACCAGTTCGTCCGGCGGGCCCGGCCAGGGGGGAGCGTCGACCGACCCCCGTACGGCCGCGGCCGCTCCCAGCGGCAGCACCTCCCCGTCCGTCAGCGGCGCCGGGCCCAGCCCGGACAGCAGATCGGTGGAGCGGCTGCCGAGCACCGGGTCGACGGCGACACCGCCGCCGAACCCCACGTACGAGCGCAGCCCGCGCACGGCCGCGCCCACCTCCAGGAGGCTCCCGGGTCCGACCCGTACGGCACTGCCCCAGGCGGCGGGACGGCCGTCGACGGTCACCGGGCACGGCGCCCCGCCCACGACGACCGTCACCGCGCACCGCGGCCGCACCGCGCACCCGGTGAGCGTGGTCTCCAGGACGGCCGCGCCCTCCTCGTTGCCGAGCAGCCGGTTGACGAGCCGGACCGCCCCCGGGTCGAGCGCCCCCGAACGGGGCACGCCCAGGTGCGCGTACCCCGTCCGGCCCAGGTCCTGCACGGTGGTCAGCGCCCCGGCCCGTACGACGGCCACGGCACGATCGCTCATCGGCCCGCCACCGTGAAACGCACCCGGGCACCGGGGGAGAGCAGCGCCGCCGGCTCGCGGGCCGTGTCCCACAGCACCGCGTCGGTCGTGCCGATCAGCTGCCAGCCGCCCGGCGAGGAACGCGGGTACACCCCCGTGTACGGCCCCGCCAGCGCCACCGACCCGGCCGGGACGGCGGTCCGCGGAGTGGCCCGGCGCGGCACCTCGTACCGCGGCCCCAGCCCCGTCAGATAGCCGAAGCCCGGCGCGAACCCGCAGAAGGCGACCCGGAACACGGTCTCCGCGTGGATCCGCACCGCCGCCTCCACCGACACCCCCCACAGGGCGGCCACCTCCGGCAGGTCCGGCCCGTCGTAACGGACCGGCACCGTCACCGCCGCCCCGTCGGGCGCGCACCGCGCGGGCACGTCCCAGCCGCGCAGCTCGGCCGCGAGCCGGTCCGGCGCCGTCACCCCTTCGAGGAGCACGGTCCGCGCCGCCGGCACGATCTCCCGCACGGAGGGCAGCGCGCCCTCCGCCCGCCGCCGCAGCAGTTCGGCGTGGAAGGCCTCGGTCGCCTCCCCGCTCACCAGCTCGACGAGCAGGCCCCGGTCGCCGACCCGGTACACCTTGCGCGCCCTCATGCGAAGGCCTCCACCCGGACGCCCGAGGCCTCCAGGCCGTCCCGCACCCGCCGGGCGAGCCCCACCGCGCCGGGCGTGTCGCCGTGCAGGCACAGGGAGCGCGCCCGGACCGGGACCGACTCCCCGCAGTGCGCGGTGACCATCCCGAACCGGGCCATGGACACCGCCCGTTCGACGACCTCGCCCGGGTCGGTCACCACGGCACCCTCCTGCCCCCGTGGCAGCAGGGTGCCGTCGGCCCGGTAGGCGCGGTCGCCGAAGGCCTCGCCGACGACGGGCAGCCCGGCCTTCCGCGCGGCCTCGTGCAGCCGCGAGCCGGGCAGCCCGAGCACCGGCAGCTCAGCCGAGGCCAGCAGAACCCCCTCGACGACCGCCGCGGCCTGCTCCTCGTCCCGGACGACCCGGTTGTAGAGCGCGCCGTGCGGCTTGACGTACGCCACGCGGGAGCCGGCCGCCCGCGCGAACACCTCCAGGGCGCCGATCTGGTAGGCGACCTCGGCCGCCAGCTCCGCCGGCGGCACGTCCATGGAGCGGCGGCCGAAGCCGGCGAGGTCCCGGTAGGAGACCTGGGCCCCGATCCGTACGCCTCTCGCCGCCGCCAGCTCGCAGACGCGCCGCATGGTCGCCGCGTCCCCGGCGTGGAAGCCGCAGGCGACGTTGGCGCTGGTGACCACCGAGAGCAACTGCTCGTCGTCGGTCAGCGTCCAGCGGCCGAAGCCCTCGCCGAGGTCGGCGTTGAGGTCGATCGAGACCCTGGTCATGGTGGGTTTCCTTCCTTTCGTGCGCAGAAGAGCTCGGGAACGCGCGCGTTCCCCGTTCAGTCCCCGACGCGGTACTCCGAGTCCCGTACGTCGGTCACGAGCATCCGGCCCGGCGCGTGGGTGATCGCGAACGGCGGCCGCGAGGCCATCACCGCCGCCTGCGGGGTGACCCCGCAGGCCCAGAAGACCGGCACGTCCCCCGGCTCGGCGACCACCGGGTCCCCGAAGTCGGGCCGGGACAGGTCCCGGATGCCGAGCCCGGCCGGGTCGCCCTCGTGCACCGGGGCGCCGTGCACGGCGGGCAGCAGTCCGCTGATCCGCCGCGCGGTGGACACCAGGGCCGCCGGGACCGGGCGCATCGACACGACCATCGGCCCGTGCAGCCGGCCGGCGGGCCGGCAGGCGCGGCGGGTGACGTACATCGACACGTTCCGGCCCTGCTCGACATGGCGCAGCGGCACCCCCGCCTCCGCCAGCGCGCCCTCGAAGGTGAAGCTGCACCCGATGAGGAACGACACCAGGTCGCCGCGCCAGTAGGGGGTGACGTCCGTGGGCTCGTCCACCAGCCGCCCGTGTTCCCACACCCGGTAGCGCGGGATGTCGGTGCGCAGGTCGGCGTCCGGGGCGAGCGCGGTGCGCCAGGAACCGGGGTCGGTGACGTCCAGGACCGGGCAGGGCCGCGGATTGCGGGTGCAGAAGAGCAGCACGTCGTAGGCCCAGTCCGCGGGCACCGAGACGAGGTTGGCCTGGGTGTGGCCCGGCGCCCAGCCGGCCGTGGGGCCGGTGGCCCCGGCCCGGGCCCGCGCGCGGGCGGCACGCGGGTCCAGGGGTTCGCCGGGCCCGCCGGGCCCGCCGGGCCCGCCGGGCCCGTGGGGTCCGCCGGGCCCGTGGGGTCCGAGGGGCTCCTGGGGGCCGAGGGGCTCGCGGGGCCCACCGGCTTCGGTGACGGCGTCGCCGGTCATACGAGCTCCCTCCCCCGGGTCTCCGGCAGGCCGAGCAGGGCCAGCACCGCGAGGCCGTAGCCCACCGCGCCGAAGACCAGCGCCCCGCCCACGCCCCAGCCCTCGGCGAGGAAGCCGACGAGCGCGGGGAACACCGCGCCGACCGCGCGCCCGGTGTTGTACGTGAAGCCCTGCCCCGTGCCGCGCACGGCGGTCGGGTAGAGCTCGGCGAGGAAGGAGCCGAAGCCGCTGAAGATGGCCGACATGCAGAAGCCGAGCGGGAAACCGAGCACCAGGAGGAGCGTGTTCGCCCCGTCGGGGATGCGCGTGTAGGCGAGGACGGCCAGCGCGGACAGCACCGCGAAGAGCGCGATGTTCTTCTTCCGGCCGAGCCGGTCGGTGAGGTACCCGCCGGTGAGGTACCCGGTGAAGGCCCCGGAGATGAGGAAGGCCAGATAGCCGCCGGTGCCGACGACGGTGAGCCCGCGCTCGGTCTTCAGGAAGGTCGGCACCCAGGTGGCGAGCGTGTAGTAGCCGCCCTGGACGCCCGTCGAGAGGAGCACCGCGAAGAGCGTGGTGCCGAGCAGCGGGCGCTTGAAGACGGCGGTGAAGGAGCCGCGGTCGGCGCTCGCGCGGCGGGCCTCGGCCGCTTGCGGCGCGTCCTCGACGTGGCGCCGTACGTAGACGACGAGGAGGGCGGGCAGGGCGCCGGTCCAGAACATGACCCGCCAGGCGGTGTCGGCGTCGACGAACCGGAAGACCAGCGTGTAGACGACGACGGCGAGCGCCCAGCCGGCCGCCCACGCGCTCTGGACGCCGCCAAGGGTACGGCCGCGGTGCCGCGAGGAGGCGTACTCGGCGACCAGGATGGCGCCCACCGCCCACTCGCCGCCGAAGCCGAGGCCCTGGAGGGCGCGGAAGACCATCAGGGTCTCGTAGTTGGGCGCGAAGCCGCACAGGACGGTGAAGAGCGCGTAGGTGATCACCGTGACGAGGAGCGCGCGCACCCGGCCGATCCGGTCGGCGAGGACGCCGGCCAGGGCGCCGCCGACGGCGGAGACCACCAGCGTGACCGTGGTGAGGAGACCGGTCTGCCCCTTGTCCAGGCCGAAGTAGGCGGCGATGGCCACCATCGACAGGGGCAGTGTGAAGAAATCGTACGAATCGAGGGCGTATCCGCCGAAGGCGCCGCCGAACGCGCGCCTGCCGCGCGGTCCGAGGGCGCGCAGCCAGGCGAACGCGCCCGTGTCGTCGGGCCGTTCGCCCCGGGAGGGCTGCCGGGTCTGGGTCGTGCTCATCTGCACCTCGCAGAAAGGATGAGGAGAGTGCGGGAGAGACGTGCTGACGAACCGTGCTGACGTGCCGTGCGGTGTTGTTCAATGTAGGGATCGTTCAACGATCCGACAAGAGTCGTGTCGTCACGTCCTCCTGTCCTCGCCGTTCTTGTTTCCGGTGCCCGACGTGCGGTTGACTCGGCGCCGAACGACGGAGGGAACGGAACGCGCATGGAACCGAAGGACCCGATCGGCGAGCTGGCGGACGACCGCGCCCTCCTGGGGCGCACGAGCACGGCGGAGCGGGTCGCCGACATCCTGCGCACCCGGATCGCCGAAGGCTTCTTCCCGCCCGGCACCCGCCTCTCCGAGGACAGCATCGGCGGCGCCCTCGGCGTGTCCCGCAACACACTGCGCGAGGCCTTCCGGCTGCTCACCCACGAGCGGCTGCTCGTCCACCGGCTCAACCGGGGCGTCTTCGTCCGGGTCCTCGCCGTCGACGACGTCGCCGACATCTACCGCACCCGGCGGCTCGTCGAGTGCGCCGTCGTCCACGCCCTGGGGGAGCCGCCGTTCGCCGTCGACGGCCTCGCCGCCGCCGTCGCCGAGGGGGAGGGGGCCGCCCGTGCGGGGGACTGGAAGGGCGTCTCCACGGCCAACATCCACTTCCACCGCGAACTCGTCGCGCTCGCCGGCAGCGCCCGCACCGACGAGCTGATGCGCGGCGTCCTCGCCGAACTCCGGCTCGCCTTCCACTTCGTGGACGACCCGCGCGGACTCCACGAGCCCTATCTCGTGCGAAACCGGGAGATTCTGGACGCCCTGCGGTCCGGCGACCGGGACCGGGCCGAGCAGCTCCTCGCCCGCTACCTCGACGACTCCCGCACCCGGATCACCGACGTGTACGCGAAGGCGGTCGACGACCCGGAGCCCTGAGCGGCCGGGCCGGGCGGGGCCGGGACGGGCGAGAGGCGCGGCCGGGACGGGTGGCGGGCAGGTGCCGGGCGGCGGCGGCCGGCGGCGGTCGGCGGCGGTCGTATAAGCGCCGTTTCGACCGTTGTCAGTTCGAGGACCTACTCTGTGCACCGTGACTTCGCCTGCCTCGACGGACCTCGCTCCGCCCCAGCTCAGCGCGGGGCCGCGCCCCGCGCAGGGCCCGGCCGCCGACGAAGGGCTCGCGCGGCGGCTCCGCGCGCTCGCGTGCACCGCCCCGCTGCACGACCTGGACGTGCGCAAGGCGAACCTGGCCGGCGAGTACTCGGTCTACGCGATGGCCGAGGTCGCCCTCGCCGCGATCGACCTGGTCACGCTCAACATGGACTTCGACACCGGCGCCGACCACGAGCAGGTGGTCGCCCGGCTGCTGCCCCGCGTCGCCGCCCAGGCCGCCGAGCGCCCCGCCGCCGAGCACGAGCGGGTGGCCCGCTGGGTCCTCGAGAACCTGATCAACGTCGGCAGCGTCGACCGCGGCTTCCGCGCCGTCTACGGCACCTTCGGCGCCGACGGCGTCTACACCCGCCGCGACTACGACTTCAAGCTCATCGAAGAGGTCCCCGGCTACGGCGGCGGAGTCTGCCTGCGCACCACCGACGAGGCCGTCAACGTGCTCGTCGGCGCCCTCGACACCGACGTCACCAGCGCCCAGATCGCCGCCGAGGTGAAGCTGGAGGTCCTCATCAGCCGGGGCCGCCTCGCCGACGCCCAGCTCGCCGCCGAACAGGCCCGCTACCGCACCGTGCAGTACGCGGAGACCCTCCGCAGGACCCTGGAGGCCACCCGGCGCAACGTCCGCGCGGTCGACTGGCTCAACGCCGTGCCCGACATGATCGCCGAAGCGCTCGACCACGTGGCCGACCGCTACCGCCACGAGAACGCGATCCTCACCAACATCCGCAAGGCCCGCGACGAGGCCGAGGACCAGGAGCACAAGCGCCGCGCCGCCGAGCTCGTCGACATCGTCAAGGACTGCATCCGGCGCCACACCCAGCTCCAGTCCCGGCTCCTGGAGGCCGGCCCGCTCTTCCGCGCCGAGCAGGACCGCCAGGCCTTCGCCGCCCCCACCGCCTACACCGGCCTCGACCTGTACGGGCAGCTGGTCGCCCCGCTCCTCCCGCTCCCCGTCGAGCAGGCCACCCGGGTCACCGACGCCTTCTTCGCGCACGGCACCGGACTGCGCACCCCCGCCTCCGTCCGCGTCGCCGACCTCGTCGAGCTGCTCCTCACCCCGCCCGTGGAGCGCCAGCACCTGGGCGCGGAGATGCCCGAGCCGGACCTCATCGCCACCCCCGACGACAGCCGCTTCAGCGAGGAGCAGCTGGCCGCCGCCATGGAGCTCCTCGACCTGGAGCACGACGCCCCGCGCCGCCTCTCCGGCCTGCTCGCCGACGCCCGGCGCCAGGACGCCGACCTTCCCTACCTGGTCGCCCTCCTCGCCGTCCACGCCGCGAGCCCCCCGGTCGGCACCGCCTACCGCCAGGGCGAGGAGCGCCTGCTGTTCGCCGTCGACGACGGCACCCCCCCTCGACGACCCCGAGTTCGGCGGCGCCGACCTCATCGTCGGCACGGCCCTCCTCGACGCCGTCGGCATGGCCGCGGACCGCACGGAGGCCACGTGACCGCGCCCCAGCCGCCCGAGGACCCGGGGACCACCGGGGCCCCGGGCACCGAAGGCTCCGGCCAGGCCACCCCGGCCCCCGCCGCGGGCACCACCGCTCCGGCCCCCGTCACCGGTGCCGCCGAAGGCGCCGCCCCGGCCCCCGCCGCCGACCGCGCCCCCGGCCCCCGCGTGGCCGCCGTGCCGCTCGCCCGGCCCGGCGCCGACCGGCCCCTCGGCGACGTCCCCACGGACGGCCCCCGGGTGCGCCCCGTGCCCGCCCGGACGGCCCCCGAGCCCGTCCGCCGCCCCTTCGTGCGCGCCGTACCCCTGCCGCGCAAGCGCCGGCCGGACGACGCGCCCGCGGGCGGAGCCGCCCCCGGGACGCCGGCCGCCCCCGCGCCCGTCGCCGTCACGCCCGTACGCCTGCCCCTGCCCGAACCCGCCCCGGCGGCGGAGCCGGAGCGGACCCCGCAGGCCCCGGCGGCCCCGGCCGTCGCCCCCGTCCCGCCCGGGCACCCCGCCCCTTCGCACCCCCGCCGTACCGAGGAGCCCCAGCCGTGAGCGAACACCACGTCGAGCACACCGACGCGTGGAGCGAGCCGGAGGCCCCGCAGACCGCCGCCGCGCCCTCGGCCGTCACCCCGGCGGACGCCGCCGACGCGGCCCGGCTCGTCTCCTTCGGGCTCCAGCCCAAGCTGCTGCCCGCGCGCGACGCCGAGTACGCCGAGCTGCTGCGCCGCTACCGCGAGGACCCCGCCTTCGCGCGGCTCGCCGACGCCGTCGCCACCGGCCTCGGCCTCGTCGTCCTGGAGGTCTCCCCGCGCGCCGGCATGGCCGTCACCGCGGGCGAGGACTCCGTCTTCGCCGTCCGCATGGGCGACTACGCCCGCCGCGCCTCCACCGACTCCGCCGACCGCTTCCTGCACGGCCTCGCGCACCTCGCCGTCGCCACGATGGCCTTCCCCCGCCCCGAGGACCTCGCCGACGACGGCTACATCGGCCGCCTCACCGTCAACGGCGTCGACGCCTTCGTGCGCCAGGCCTGCCGCCGCCTCGAGGAGCGCGCCGAGGAGCAGGGCGAGAACACCGACCCCGCCTCCGACGCCCCCGGCCTGGAGGCCGCCTGGCGGATCTACGCCCGGCGCAGCGCCACCGGCGCCACCAAGGACGCCCGCCGCCTCGCCGGCTCCACCACCGGCATCGTCGGCAAGGCCGTCGCCTTCCTCACCGACTCCGGCTTCCTCCAGCGGACCGGCGACGAGTCCGGCGGCTCCTACCGCACCACCGCCCGCTACCAGCTCCAGGTCCGCGACATGGCCGGAAGCGCCGCCATGGCCGAACTCCTCGACCTCGGCGTCGTCCCCGTCAGCGACGGCTCCGCGACCCTCCTGCCGCCGCCCGAGGGCGACGACCTGGAGCTCGCCGCCGACGCCGGCCTGCCCTTCCACGGCTGACCGCCGCCCGCACGTCACCGCCCATCCCGCGTACGAGAAGCACGAGAGTCCGCCGCATGTACGAGCTGTCCCGGGTCCGCCTCTACTCCATCGGACCGGCCGGTGCCCGCTACGCCGACACCGTCCTGGACCTGCGCGGAGTCGGTGCGCCGGTGCCCCACCCCGCCCCCACCCAGGCGGAGTTCTTCGAGGAGGAGCCGGTCGGCCCGCCGCGCCGCCCCGCCCCCGCGGGCGTGCTCTTCCTGGAGAACGGCGGCGGCAAGTCCGTCCTCCTCAAGCTGATCTTCTCGGTCATGCTCCCCGGCCACCGCAACACCCTCGGCGGCGCGAGCTCCGGCGTGCTGCGCAAGTTCCTCCTCGCGGACGACTGCGGGCACGTCGCCCTGGAGTGGCAGCACACCCTCACCGGCGAGCTGGTCGTCGTCGGCAAGGCCAGCGAGTGGCGCGGCCGCCAGGTCTCCAACGACCCGCGCAAGTTCGCCGAGGCCTGGTACTCCTTCCGGCCCGGCCCCGGGCTCAGCCTCGACAACCTCCCCGTCGCCGAGGCCACCTCCGTGCGCCCGCCCGTCGAGGGTGCCTCCGGCGCCTCCGGCCGCCGCCGCACCATGAAGGGCTTCCGCGACGCGATCACCGAGGCGGGCAAGGCCTACCCGCACCTGGAGGTCTACTGGGAGGAGATCCACGACCGCTGGAACGAGCACCTCGGCGACCTCGGACTCGACCCCGAACTCTTCCGCTACCAGCGGGAGATGAACGCCGACGAGGGCGAGGCCGCCGGCCTCTTCGCGGTCAAGAAGGACTCCGACTTCACCGACCTGCTGCTCCGGGCCGTCACCGACACCCGCGACACCGACGGTCTCGCCGACCTCGTCGGCGGCTTCGGCAACAAGCTCGGCCGCCGCGCCGAACTCACCGCCGAGCGCGACTTCACCGCCGGCTCCGTCGACCTGCTCACCCGCATCGTCGAGGCCGCCGACACCCGCGCCCGCGCGCGCGACGTGCACGCCGGGGCCGAGCGCCGCACCCGCACCCTGGCCCGCCGGCTCTCCGCCCGCGCCGCCCTGGAGCGCGGCCGGGTCGCCGAGCTCGCCCAGCAGGTCACCTCCGCCGCCCACGCCGTCTCCGAGGCCGAGGAGGCCCGCGGCCGCAGCGCCCTCATCGCCGCCGAACTCGCCTACCGGCACGCCTCGCTGGCCCTGACCGCCGCCGAGAAGGGCGCCGCCGCCCAGCGCCGCGAGCTCACCGACGCCCGCACCCTGCACTCCGCCTGGCAGGCCGCCGAGTCCGTGCTCCGGCACCGCGCCGCGAGCGACCGCTCCACCCGGGTCGCCGCCGCCATCCGCGAGGCCGAGCGCGACGCCGCCCCGGCGCTCGCCGCCCGCGCCAAGGCCGCCGCCGATCTCGTCCGCGCCCTCGCCTCGGCCGCCGAGGAGGGCGAGCGGCAGGCCGCCGAGGAGGAGGAGCGCTCGGCCGCCCTCCAGGAGGCCGGCGAGACCGCCCACCGCGACGCCACCGCCGCCGCCACCGAGGCCCAGCGCGCCCGCAGCGAGGCCGGACACCTGCGCCAGCGCCTCGCCGAGGTCGAGCAGGAGACCGCCGAGGCGGTCCGGGCCGGCTGGCTCGACGACTCCGCCCCCGACGCCGACCCGGCCCGCGCCGCCCTCGCGGCGAGCGACGCCGAGAAGACCACGGTCGCCGCCTGGGACGTGGCCCGGGACGCCGCCCGCGCCGCCGCAGAGCGGGCCCGCGAGACCGCCGCCGCCGAGTCCCGCGCCGAACTCGCCGCCGCCCGCGCCTCCGACGCGGCCGAGGCCGCCGAGAACGCCTACGACGCGGAGCGCCGCGCCGCCGAGTCCCTCGCCGCCGACCCCCGCCTCGCCGAACTGCTCTCCCTGCCGAGCACGGGCCAGGGCTCCGGGCAGGGCACCGGCTCCCCGCTGCCCGGCCAGCGCGCGGGCGACGGCCCCGGCCCCGACGCGAGCGCCCCCGGCGCCGCCTTCGGCCTCGGCGCGGCGCCCGACGGCGACGGGCTCACCGTCACCGACTTCGACCGGTACGCCGACGAACTGCGCGCCCTGCTCGACCGGTCCATCGCCTCGGCCGAGCGCCAGCTCTTCGACCTGCGCACGGCCGCCGCCGACGACAACCGCATCCTCGGCGCCCTCGGCGACGGCGGACTGCTGCCGCCCGGCCCCGACGTCCTCGCCACCGTCGAGTACCTCGGCGAGCACGGCATCCCCGCCCTGCCCGGCTGGCGCTACCTCGCCCAGGCCGTCGACCCGGCCGACCACGCCGCCGTCCTCGCCGCCCGCCCCGAGCTGGTCGACGGCGTCGTGATCACCGACCCCGTCTCGTACGGCCGCGCCCGCGAGGTGCTGAGCGGCGCCGCCCTGCTGCCCCGCTCCACGGTCGCGGTCGGCACCGCCGCCGCCCTGCTCGCGCCCGTGCCGGCGCCCGCGTCCGGCCAGGACGCCGACGTCTTCCTCGTACCGCCGAACCCGGCCATGCACGACGAGCACGCCGCCGACGAGGAGCGCCAGGCGCTGCGCGGCCGCGCCACCGCCCGCGACGAGGAGATCCGCTCGCTGGCCGCCCGGCTCACCGGCGACCGCTCCCTGGCCGCCCGGATCGGCTCCTGGCGCGCCGACTGCCCGCCCGGCATGCTCGCCGAGCTGGCCGCCGTCGCCGCCTCCGCCGGCACCGCCGCCGAGACCGCGGCCGCCGCCCTGGCCGAGGCCCGTGCGGTACGGGCGGAGGCCGACGAGGCCGCCGCCGACGCCGCCCGGGTCCGCGACGAGCGCCAGGAGGCCGCCCAGCGCGCCCGCCGTGCCGCCGACGCGCTCGCCGGCCTCGCCTACCGGCTGCGCGAGCGCTCCGCCTGGCAGGCCAAGCTGCGCGAACTCGCGGACGACGCGGCCGAGTCCGAGGCCCGCGCCCAGACCTGTCTGGAGCGCGCCCGCGCCGCCGACGAGGACCGCCGCGCCGCCCAGCGCACCGCCGACGACGCCCACCGCACCGCCCGCGCCCTGCGGGCCGAGCGCGCCGAGATCGCCGGCGCCCCCGAGACCCTGCCGGAGGAGGACACCGCCGCGCCGCGCGCCGCGCTCCCCACCCTCCGCGAGGCGTACCGGGCCGCCTCCCAGGTGTACGAGAAGGTCGGCGTCGGCGCCGACCTGCGCGCCGAACAGGCCCGCGCCGAGAGCGACGAGTCCGCCGCCCTCGCCGAGCTCGACCGCCTCACCAACAAGGTCCGCACCCGCGCCGAGCAGCTGCTGGAGTCGACCGACGGCGCCGACGGACCGTCCCGCCAGGCCGCCGCCGCCCGCGCCGAGGCACTGGTGCAGAAGCTGGAGTCGCGCGCCTCCGAGGCCAGCGAGAAGCTGGGCCGGCTCCGCGGCGAGTCCGAGCGCCTCGCCCCCGAGGACGGCGAGGCGCACACCGAGCTGCCCGAGGAGCTGATCCCGGCCGACGCGGAGCGGGCACAGGGCCTGCTGCGCACCGCCACCACCGAACTCGCGGCCCGCACCGACGCCCTGGAGGCGGCCCGCGCCGCCCACACCGGTCTGCTCCAGGCCCACCGGTCGGCCGAGGACGCCACCGGCGGCTTCGACGAGACCGCGGCGCTCCTGCGCGACCTGCTGCGCGACCACGCGGAGGAGGAGCAGGAGGAGCCCGAGCCGTACCCGGGCCCGCTGGCCGAGGCCCGCGAGTCGGCGGCGGAGGCCCGCCGTTCGCTGCGCGGCTGCGCCGCCGACCTGTCGGCCGCCGACGCGGCCGTCCGCGAGGCCGGCGACATCCTCGTCCGGCACGCCAACGCGACCCGTTACGAGCAGGTCCGCACCCCGGCCCGGCAGCAGATCCGCGAACTGCCCGCCGCCGCGCTGCCGGAGCACGCCGCGAAGTGGGCCGAGGCGTTCGCGCCCCGGCTGCGGGTGCTGACCGACGAGCTGGAGCAGCTGGAGCGCAACCGCGACTCGATCGTGGACCGGCTGCGCGGTCTCGTCGAGTCCTCGCTGGCCACCCTGCGTTCGGCCCAGCGGCTGTCCCGGCTGCCCGAGGGGCTGGGCGAGTGGTCCGGGCAGGAGTTCCTGCGGATCCGCTTCGAGGAGCCGGACCAGGCGACGCTCACCGAGCGCCTCGGCGAGGTCGTCGACGAGGCGACCCGGGCCGCCGTGCGGAAGAACTCGGACCTGCGCAGGGACGGCATGTCCCTGCTGCTGCGCGGAGTCCAGGCCGCCCTGGAGCCCAAGGGCATCGCCGTGGAGATCCTCAAGCCGGACGCGGTGCTGCGCGCCGAGCGCGTCCCGGTCGGCCAGATGGGAGACGTCTTCTCCGGCGGCCAGCTGCTCACCGCCGCCATCGCGCTCTACTGCACGATGGCCGCGCTCCGCTCCAACGACCGGGGCCGCGACAAGCACCGCCACGCGGGCACGCTCTTCCTGGACAACCCGATCGGCCGCGCGAACGCCACGTACCTGCTGGAGCTCCAGCGGGCCGTGTCGGACGCGCTGGGCGTGCAGCTGCTGTACACCACGGGCCTCTTCGACACGACCGCGCTCGCCGAGTTCCCGCTGGTCATCCGGCTGCGCAACGACGCGGACCTGCGCGCGGGCCTGAAATACATCAGCGTGGAGGAGCACCTGCGGCCCGGCCTGCCGCAGCCGAGCGCGGAGGGCGAGACCATCCACGGCGAGATCACCGCGACCCGGATGTTCCGCCGCTCGCCGGAGGCCCGTACGTCGGACGCCCGCTCGCCGGAGGCCCGTACCTCGGAGGCCCGCTCGTCGGAGGCTTCCGCGGCCACCGCGGCGGAGTAGCCCGACGCGGGAAGCGGAGTGGCCCGGGCCCCCGAAGGGGACCGGGCCACTCGCCGTTCACGTGCGCCTCAGGCCGCCTCGGACAGCCGCTCGGCCGGCTGCTCGCCGCGCCGCGGCCGTGCCGTGCTGCTCGGCTCCGACACGACGCCGTTGCGCTGCCGCCACACCTGGCGCGTGATCCACACGTCGAGCACGCTCCAGGTCGCCGCGACCGTGCTGATCACCGTGGTCACCGTCATCGGGAAGGCCAGCCAGGATCCGGTGACCGAGCAGAAGAAGGCGACCATCGCCTGGATCAGCGTCACCGAGGTGAGCATCACCGCGCGGACGGCGGCCGTCCGCACCGGGTCGGGCATCCGGCCTCGGCCCTTCTTGTCCTCCACCCACAACTGCCGAACCGGCCGCGCCTCGTGTTCCATCGCGCTGTCACTCCCCACCACCGACGTCTTCAGGGTGGCTGCCCGTCTTGAGCCGCTTTACGCGGACACAACCCCCCCGGTACAGAATGACGCACGAGGGAGGGAAAAGGTTTCGCCGGGGTCCCCCTCAGGCCGGCGACCCCAGGACCGGAACGAGTAATTCCAGCCATCTGTTCGAGCAGGGGGAGTGGCGTTCCGTCAGGTGTCCTGCGCCACACTGCCGGAACCCAACTCCCCGAATACCAGGACATCTCATGATCAACACTCACTCGACAGGCTGAAAATCGCCCGGACGCGTCTTCGAGATGGCTGTGATGCAGTAGTAGGCTCGCGCCGCCATTTGTTGAAACTGAAGGTTGACGCCGCGTGTTGACGCCGGGCGTGACGACATGAGTGACCTCCGTGGCCGCGGAGGCCGAGGTGGGGGAGGCCATGCGCTTTCGCGGGAAGTCCATCCGCAGGAAGATCGTGGCGTTGCTCCTGGTGCCGCTCGTCTCCCTCACCGGACTGTGGGGTTTCGCCACCGTCCTCACGGGCCGTGAGGCCCGCCAGCTCCTCGACGTCGGCTACATCGTCGACAAGGTCGGCTACCCCCTGGAGGACACCGTCCGTGTCATCCAGAAGGAACGCCGCCAGTCCCTCGTCTACCTCGCCGACCCCCGCGCCTCGGACGGGCTGACCAAGCTCCGCGAGCAACGCGAGGCCACCGACCGGCAGATCGACCTCATCCGCCGCAACGCCGCCGACTCCGGCGTCCGCGCCGAGATGAACCCGGTCACCGCCCAGCGCCTCACCTCCCTGCTCGACGCCCTCGACGGCCTCTCCTCGCTGCGCCGTTCCGTCGAGAACCGCGACATCGGGCGCCTCCAGGCGCTCGACTTCTACAACCGGCTCGTCGACCCCTGCTACAGCTTCCTCCTCACCCTCCACGCCCTGGAGAACGTGGAGATGGACAAGCAGGGCCGCGCCCTCGTCGGTGTCGTCCGTGCGCGCGAGGCGCTCTCCCGCGAGGACGCCCTGGTCGTCTCCGCGCTCATCGCCGAACGCGTCACCAGCCAGGAGGTCCGCGCGGTCTCCGACCTCGTCGCCGCCCGCACGCTCTTCTACGAGGCCAACCTCGAGCTGCTGCCCGGCGCCGAGCGCGAGCGCTTCGAGAAGTACTGGCACAGCCCCGACACGGCCCCGCTGCGCAAGGCGGAGGAGGCGGTCATCACCGCCGGCGCCACCGACGCCCCGCGCGCCGTCAGCGCCGAGGCCTGGCAGGAGCTGGCCACCCCGGTCCTCGACGAACTGGCCCGCGCGAACACCGCGGCGGGCGACCGCTACCAGGACCGCGTCCAGCCCGCCGCCTACAGCGTGCTCCTCAAGGCGGGCGTCGCCGGCGTCCTCGGCTTCGTCGCCCTGCTCGTCTCCGTCGTCGTCTCCGTCCGCGTCGGCCGTGAACTCGTCCGCGACCTGCGCCGGCTGCGCAAGGAGGCCCAGGAGGTCTCCGGCGTCCGCCTGCCCAGCGTCATGCGCCGCCTCGCCGCCGGCGAACACGTCGACGTCGAGACCGAGGTGCCCCACCTGCGGTACGACGACGACGAGGTCGGCCAGGTCGGCCAGGCCCTCAACACCCTCCAGCGCGCCGCCGTCGAGGCCGCCGTCAAGCAGGCCGACATGCGCCGCGGCGTCTCCGAGGTGTTCGTCAACCTCGCCCGCCGCAACCAGGTCCTGCTGCACCGTCAGCTGACCCTCCTCGACACCATGGAGCGCCGCACCGAGGACACCGAGGAGCTCGCCGACCTCTTCCGGCTCGACCACATGACCACGCGCATGCGCCGCCACGCCGAGGGCCTGGTGATCCTCTCCGGCGCCGCCCCCTCCCGCCAGTGGCGCAAGCCCGTCCAGCTCATGGACGTCGTCCGCGCCGCCGTCGCCGAGGTCGAGGACTACGAGCGCATCGAGGTCCGACGGCTGCCCCGGCTCGGCGTGGGCGGCCCCGCCGTCGCCGACCTCACCCACCTCATCGCCGAACTCCTGGAGAACGCCACGGTGTTCTCGCCCCCGCACACCGCGGTGCAGGTACTCGGCGAGCGGGTCGCCAACGGCTTCACCCTGGAGATCCACGACCGCGGCCTCGGGATGAACCCCGACGCCCTCCTCGACGCCAACCTGCGCCTCGCCGAGACCCCCGACTTCGAGCTCTCCGACACCGACCGGCTCGGCCTCTTCGTGGTGAGCCGGCTCGCCCAGCGCCAGAACGTGCGCGTCTCGCTCCAGCCCTCCCCGTACGGCGGGACCACCGCGGTCGTCTTCATCCCGGCCGCGCTGCTCACCGACGCCCCCGAGACCCAGGGCGCGGGCTTCCGCCTCGACCGCAAGTCCACCGAGCGCGCCGAGACCGGCGAGGGGCTGCCCGTCCGGCGCCCGGTCCTCACCAAGGTGCCCGACCCGGCCCTCGAACCCGCCGCCCCGCTCCTCGACGGCCCCGTCGAACTGGAGGCCCCGCTCGGCGCCGACGGCTTCGACGACCTGCTCGGCGGCGCGGCCGACCTCCTCGACACCGAGAGCGAGCGCGGCGGCCTGTTCCGGGCCCGCGAGCACCGCCGCCGCGGCGAGCAGCACCAGCAGACCCCGGACCAGACCGGCGGCCGGGCCGGCGGCTCCCGCGCGGACGACGACCCGCCCGCCGACCCCGTCCGGCTGCCCCGTCGCCGTCAGCCGACGCTGGTCGTCGACCGCGGCCGGCGGCTGGACGAGCCGGGCCGCGCCCACCCCGCCCCGAGCGCCCCCGCGGACGGCGACACGATGGAGCTGGCCCGCGTCCCGCACCCCGCGCCCGTACCGCCGCAGGGCACCGGGCCCACCCTCGTCCCCGTACCGCAGGAAGGGCCCGCTCCGTTCGGCGGGCTGCCGCGCCGGGTCCGCCAGGCCAGCCTCGCGCCGCAGCTGCGCGAGGACGGCGGGCGCGCCGAGGACCAGCCGGCCGCGACGGCCTCCGCCGCCGAGACCGACTCCTTCGAGCGCGATGCCGAGGAGGTGCGCAGCCGCATGGCCTCCATGCAGCGCGGCTGGCAGCGCGGGCGACGGCACAACGCCGAAACGACAGCACCAGGAACGACACCCGAGGGGGACGGTCGATGACCGCACCGAACGCCGCAGCACAGCACAGCTCCGCCCACGGCAACGGGGAGCTGAACTGGCTCCTCGACGAACTGGTCCAGCGCGTCGGCTCCATCCGCAAGGCCCTGGTGCTCTCCAGCGACGGCCTGCCCACCGGCGCCTCGCAGGACCTCTCCCGCGAGGACGGCGAGCACCTCGCCGCCGTCGCCTCCGGCTTCCACAGCCTCGCCAAGGGCGTCGGCCGCCACTTCGAGGCGGGCAGGGTCCGGCAGACCGTCGTGGAGCTGGAGGACGCCTTCCTCTTCGTCACCGCCGCCGGTGACGGCAGCTGCCTCGCCGTGCTCGCCGACGCCGACTCGGACGTCGGCCAGGTCGCGTACGAGATGACCCTCATGGTCAAGCGCGTCGGCGCGCACCTCGCCACGGCGCCCCGTTCCGGGCTGCCCAACGGAGGATGAGGTGGAGGGGGACGGCATGAGTGACGCAGAGCAGTCCCACGAGGACGCGCCCGGCCACTGGTTCGACGCCGAGGCGGGCCCCGTGGTCCGCCCGTACGCGATGACCCGGGGCCGGACGAGCGCCGCCACCCGCCACCGCCTCGACCTGATCGCGGTGGTGGTGCCCGAACCGGCCGCCGACGACCCCGGCCGCGACCAGACGCTGTCCCCCGAACACGTGGAGATCGTCGAACGCTGCTCCGAGCAGCCGCAGTCGATCGCCGAGCTCGCCGCGGGACTCGACCTCCCCGTCGGGGTGGTACGGGTCCTCGTCGGCGACCTCGTCGACGACGAGCTCGTCCATGTGACCCGCCCCGTTCCGCCGGCCGAACTGCCGGACGTGAGCATCCTTCGCGAGGTGATCAATGGCCTTCGGGCGCTCTAGCCGCAAGCAGCCGCCGGTCGAACCGGTGACGCTGAAGATTCTCGTCGCGGGCGGCTTCGGGGTCGGCAAGACCACGCTGGTCGGCGCGGTCAGCGAGATCCGGCCGCTGCGGACCGAGGAGATCCTCAGCGAGGCCGGCCGGCCCGTCGACGACCTGCACGGCGTCGAGACCAAGTCGACCACCACGGTCGCCATGGACTTCGGCCGGATCACGCTGCGCGAGGACCTCGTCCTCTACCTCTTCGGCACGCCCGGCCAGGACCGCTTCTGGTTCCTGTGGGACGAGCTGGCGCAGGGCGCCCTCGGCGCGGTCGTCCTCGCCGACACCCGGCGCCTGGAGGACAGCTTCGCCGCGATCGACTACTTCGAGCGGCGCGGCATCCCGTTCACGGTCGCCGTCAACTGCTTCGAGGGCTCCCGCCGCTTCCCGGCCGAGAGCGTCCGCGGCGCGCTCGACCTCGACCCCGAGGTCGAGCTGCTGATGTGCGACGCCCGCGACCGGGAGTCCGTGAAGAACGTCCTGGTCGCCGTCGTCGAGCACGCCCTGGTCCTCGCCGACCGGGGCCCGGCGGCCGTCACCGGCTAGCCGGCCGGCCCGACGCACCCGCCGGGCGGCGCTCAGCGGACCGCGACCACCGCCGAACCATGGCCGAAGAGGCCCTGGTTGGCGGTGATCCCGGTCCGCGCCCCCGGCACCTGCCGGTCGCCCGCCGTGCCCCGCAACTGCCAGGTCAGCTCGCAGACCTGTGCGAGGGCCTGGGCCGGCACCGCCTCCCCGAAGGAGGCGAGGCCGCCGCTGGTGTTGACCGGGACGCGCCCGCCGAGCGAGGTGACCCCGTCGCGCAGCAGCTTGGCCCCCTCGCCCGCCGCGCACAGGCCGATGTCCTCGTACCACTCCAGCTCCAGCGCCGTGGACAGGTCGTAGACCTCCGCCAGCGACAGGTCCTCGGGGCCGATCCCCGCCTCCTCGTAGGCCGCCCTGGCGATCGACGCCCGGAAGGAGTGCGGCGCGGGGGAGACCACGGCGGCCGAGTCGGTCGCGATGTCGGGCAGGTCGAGGACCGCCTTCGGATACGTCGGGGTGACCGTGGAGACCGCGCGGATGCGGACCGGATCCGGGTGCCCGTGCCGCCGGGCGAACTCCATGCTGGACAGCACGAGCGCCGCGCCCCCGTCCGAGGTGGCGCAGATGTCGAGCAGCCGCAGCGGATCGGCGACCACCGCAGAGGCGGCCACCTCCGCCGCGCTCACCGGTGTGCGGTAGCGGGCCAGCGGATTGAGCGCGCCGGCCGCCGCGTTCTTCACCTTGACCTGGGCGAAATCCTCGGGCGTGTCCCCGTACAGGGCCATCCTGCGCCGGGCGTAGAGCGCGAAGTACGCCGGGTTGGTCGCGCCGAGCACCCGGAACCGCAGCCAGTCCGGGTCGTCCGGCCGCTCGCCGCCCGCCGGGGCGAAGAAGCCCTTCGGCGCCGAGTCCGCGCCCACCACGAGGACCACGTCCGCGAGCCCGCCGAGGATCTGCGAGCGGGCGGTGTTCACGGCCTGTGCCCCGGAGGCGCAGGCCGCGTAGACGCTGGTCACCCGTGCCCCCTGCCAGCCCAGCGCCTGGGCGAAGGTGGCCCCCGCCACGTATCCGGGGTAGCCGCAGCGCATGGTGTTGGCACCGACGACCGAGCCGACGTCCCGCCACTCCAGGCCCGCGTCGGCGAGCGCGGCGCGGGCCGCGTGCGTCCCGTAGCCGACGAAGGAGCGGCCCCACTTGCCCCACGGGTGCATCCCGGCGCCGAGCACGGCGATGTCGTTCACGCGTTCCCCTCCCCGTCCGCGCCGGGCCGGGCCGCCCCGCCCGTGGCCGGCCGCCAGTGCCAGGTGGTCCAGATGTGCTCGTCGTCCTCGTTGAGCACGCCCGGCACGAGCTCCATCTCGTCCCCGATCGCCAGATCGGCCGTCCGCACGCCCGGCGCGGCCTGCCCGAGCACCACCATCGCCTCGGCCGCCAGCTCCACCGCGACGAGGGTGTACGGCTCCCAGGGCGCGTCCGGGTCGGAGACGTAGGGGGCGGGCGGCCGGTAGCGGCCGTCGGTGAACGACCAGATCCGACCCCTCCGGGAGAGCGGCGTCTCGGTCAGCTCGCCGCCGCCGGGGCAGCCGGGATTGCGGCAGGCGTCGTCCTCCCGGGGGAAGAAGACCGCGGCGCAGGCCGAGCAGCGGGTACCGAGCAGCCGGAACCCCCCGTCCGGGGAGCCGCCCCCGGCGTCCGTGGCGCCCCCTGCGTCCGTGCCGCCCCCGGCGTCGTCGGTGAACCAGCCGGCCACCACCGGCCTGCGCGTCCGTGCCATGGAAGCCCCTCCCGCCCCACCCCATCTGACGATCCGTCAGAAGTGTGGCACGGGCCGACCGGCGGCGGAAGACGTCAGTGCCCCGCCACCGACCGCCGCGCCACGGGGAAGTCGAAGAAGGTGGACGGGAACGGCTCCGGCTTGAAGGTGAAGTGCCACCACTCCTCCGGCAGGTTCACGAACCCCTGCTCCGCCAGCGCGCCCCTGAGCAGGTCCCGGTGGGCGCGCTGGACGCCCGTGATCCGGGGATCGTCCGTGTGCGACAGGGTGTCGAAGCAGTCGAAGCCCGTCCCCATGTCCACCGAGTTGTCCGGGAACCGCTCCGCCTTCGGCCGGAAGCACTCCACCTGCGGCTCGCCCGGTACGTACGGACGGGTCGGGAGCGCCGGCAGCCGCACGACGGTCAGGTCCACCGTCGAACCCCGGCTGTGCCCGGACTTCTCCGCGATGTAACCGTCCGCGAACAGCCGCTCCTTGGCGACCAGCGGATAGAACTCCTTCTTCATCCGCTCGTCGTCCAGGTCCTTCGCCCACCGCACGAAGTGGTCCACGGCCCGCTGCGGCCGGTAGCAGTCGTACACCTTCAGCGTGTAGCCGCGCGCGAGCAGCCGCACCTGAGCCCGGTGCAGGGCCTCGGCCGCCGGCCGGGTCAGGATGCACACCGGCTGCCGGTAGCCGTCGACCCGCTCGCCCACGAAGTTGTGCTCCGTCGTGTAGCGCATCTCCTGCACGATCGTCGGGTCCACCCGGTCGAGTGCCACGAACTCCTTCGGCGCCCCGGGCTCCGGCACGGCACCGGCCGAGGGGACGCCCGCGGTGGCGGCGAGCAGACCGGCGGCGGCCAGCACACCGAGGGCACCGAGGGCACGGAAGGCGGAGGCAAGTCCAGTCAGTCGTGTCATGGCAACCGTCTACCAGTAACGGCAGCGCCGGGAAAGGGAGATCGCATACGGTCGGCCCGTGACCGACTCCTCCGCGCACTCCCACTGCTCCACCTGCGGCGCCGCCTACCCGGCCGGTTCCGGCTGGCCCCGCACCTGCGCCGCCTGCGGCACCACCGCCTACCGCAACCCCCTCCCCGTCGCCGTCGCCCTCCTCCCCGTGACCGGCCCCCACGGCACCGGACTCGTCGTCATCACCCGCACCATCGAGCCGCAGGCCGGACGGGTGGCCCTGCCCGGCGGATTCGTCGACTTCGGCGAGGACTGGCGCGAGGCCGTCGTCCGCGAACTGCGCGAGGAGACCGGCATCCCGGCCACGGCCGCCGAGGTCCGGCTCGCCGACGCCCTCAGCTCCCCGGCCGGCCACCTCCTCGTCTTCGGCCTCCTCCCGCCCCGCCCGGCCACCGCCCTGCCGCCCTCCGCCGCCACCGACGAGACGGCCGGCCACCATGTGATCCACACGGCGGAAGAACTCGCCTTCCCGCTGCACACGGAGGCGGTGCGGCGCTTCTTCGCGGGGGCGTACGCGTAGGGGAGCGGGCGGGCGCCGACGCGGTCCCGGCCGGGGGCGACGTCACCCGCCGACGCGGTCTCGTCCGGGGCGGGGCCCCCGCCTGCCCGGTCTCGTCCGGGGCGGCACTCTCCCGCCGACGCGGTCTCGTCCGCGCCGGTGCCCCCGCCGACGCGGTCTCGTCCGCGCCGGTGCCCCCGCTGACCCGGTCTCGTACGCGCCGGTGCCCCCTAGCTGACCCGGTCTCGACCTCGTCGGCGCCCCCCGCTCAGCCCTCCAGCCCCCGCACCCGCACCGGCAGCCCCGGCTCCTCCACCCCCCGCTCCGTCACGCGTTCGACCACGACCCGCCCGTCCACCAGCCGCGACTGGTACCGCTCGACCTCCGCGGGCTCCCAGCCGTCCCCGGTGTCCCGGACGACCAGGCCGCCGCCCGTACGGCCCGCGACGGGCGCCCACACCTCCAGCGACGGCTCGCCCCGCTCGTCCCGCACCGGGATCACCGCGCCCGCGCGGGCGAGCACCGGCACCCGGGACAGCGGCGCGTCCAGCAGCACCTGCCCCGGACCGTCGTACGCGCGCCCGGTCGCCGTGTCGTACCAGCGCCCGCGCGGCAGCCGAACGGCCCGCCGGTCCGTGCCCGGCATCAGCACCGGCGCGACCAGCAGCGAGTCGCCGAGCAGGAAGGCGTCCTCGCAGTCCCGCAGCGCCCGGTCCTCCGGGGTGCCCCACCACACGGGCCGCACGTACGGCGCGCCCGTCAGCCGCGCGAGCCGGGACAGGGTCACGAAGTACGGCCGCATCCGCTCCCGTTCGGCGAGCGCCGCCCGCGCGTGCTCCAGGACCTCCGGCCCGAACTCCCACGGCTCGCGCCGCCCCGCGTCGATCGCCGCGTGGGTGCGGAACAGCGGCAGCCAGGCACCCAGCTGGTACCACCGAAGGAACAGCTCCGGCGACGGGCTCCCGTCGAAACCGCCCACGTCCGGACCCGAGTACGGCACCCCGCACAGCCCCAGCCCCAGCACCAGCGCCAGCGAGGCCCGCAGCCCCGGCCACCCCGAGGAGACATCGCCCGACCAGGTCCCCCCGTACCGCTGCATGCCCGCCCATCCCGAGCGCGAGAACAGGAACGGCCGCTCCTCGGGCCGCAGCCGCCGCAGCCCCTCGTACCCCGCGCGGGCCATCGCGAACCCGTACACGTTGTGCGCCTCGCGGTGGTCCCCGCCCCGCCCCTCCAGGGAGTGCCGGGCCGAGCGGGGCAGCGTCCGGTCGCCGAACGGGGCGAAGGACACCGGCTCGTTCATGTCGTGCCACACCCCCGAGAAGCCCTGCCGCAGCCGCTCCTCGTACAGCCCGCCCCACCACTCGCGCGTCCGCGGGTCGGTGAAGTCCGGATACGCGCACTCGCCCGGCCACACCACCCCGCGCACCTCCTCGCCGCGGTCGTCCCGCACGAACGCACCGGCGGCCCGTCCTCCGTCGTACACCGCGTCCCCCGGCTCCGCCTTCACCGCCGGATCCACGATCGACACCAGCCGCACCCCGCGCTCCCGCAGCTCCCGCGCGAGCCCGGGCAGATCCGGGAACCGCTCCCGGTCCACCGTGAACACCCGGTGCCCGTCGTAGTGGTCGATGTCCAGATGCAGCACGGACAGCGGCAGCCCCCGGTCCCGGTAGCCGTCCACCACCCGCCGCACCTCCCGCTCGCTGCCGAAGCCCCAGCGGGCGTGCTGCGGCCCGAGCGCCCAGGACGGCGGCAGCGCCGGCGCGCCGGTCAGCGCCGCCCAGCCGTGCAGCACCCGCGCCGGGGTGCCGACCACCACCCAGCAGCGCAGCGGGCCCCCGTCCAGCCGCACCTCGCTCGTCCCGGGACGGTCGTGACCCGACCCGGCGCCCTCCTCGCCCTCCGCGAGCAGCACCCGCCCGTCCCAGGAGTTGTCGTGGAAGGCCAGGTGCGTCCCCGCGTCGGCCACCACCAGCTGGACCGGCATGGTGATGTAGAGCGGATCGTCGCCGGGGCCGAAGCCGCCGTCGGGATCGGTGTTCCACAGCCGGTACGAGCCGTCCCGCAGCCGCGGCCCGGAGGCCCGCCCGCCGAGCCCGAAGAACCGGGCGTCCGCGGGCACCTCGCTGCGCTGCACCCAGCGCGCCGCCCCGCCCCCCACCGGCTCCCACCAGCGCGGCGGCAGGTCCCGGCGCAGCACCACCCCGCCCGGGGTGCGCACCTCCACCGCTCCGTGCCGGGAGATCGCCACGGTCACCCGCTCCGACACGACCCGCCAGCCGCCCTCCGTGTCCGGCTCCAGCACGGCCCGCGGATCGGGCTCCGGCGGCTCGCCGGCCAGCGCGTACGAAGGCAGCGGCCCGGTCCCGTCCCAGCCCCAGAAGACGGTGCCCCCGGCCGACACCGAGATCCGCAGCTCGGAGCGGGCGAAGCGGACGATCCCCCCGCCCGGCAGCGGCTCCACCTCACCCATCGGACCCGGCACCCGGGCCCGCTCCGCCCCCCGCGGCGGCAGCGCCCGCGCGTCCGTGCGGCGCTGCCGCCACGCCGACCGCGCCGCACGCAGTCCCTGTACCGAACCCAGCACCTTCACCGAGCGCACCAGCTCACGACCGTCCATGGCGATCACCCTGCCATCCGGACCGGGGCGAACGAGCTTCGTTCAACTGCCGTTCACCCGTGGTGGGAGCACATATTCAGCTGCCCGACCATGGGCGGGGAACCCTGGTGCGATCGCCCCTCGCATGGCATCGTCCCTGTCAGCCGCGTCACGCGCACACCCCAGCACGTGCGCGCGACACACGCAGACCCCGCGTACAGCCAGGGAGCCACAGCATGACATCAGCGCAGACCGAGCCGCTTTGGCAGCCTGACGAGGACCGCGTCGCCGCGGCCGCCGTCACCCGCTTCCAAGCCTGGGCGGCGGAGCGCCACGGAGCGCCCGCCGAGGGCGGCTACCCGGCCCTGCACCGCTGGTCCGTCGAGGAGCTGGAGACCTTCTGGACCGCCCTCGCCGAGTGGTTCGACCTCCGCTTCTCCACCCCGTACGAGCGGGTCCTCGGCAGCCGTGACATGCCCGGCGCCGACTGGTTCCCGGGCGCCACCCTCAACTACGCCGAGCACGCCCTGCGCGCCGCCGAGGAGCGCCCCCACGACACCGCGCTGCTCCATGTGGACGAGACACACGACCCCGTGCCGGTGACCTGGGCCGAACTCCGCCGCCAGGTCGGCTCGCTCGCCGCCGAGCTGCGCCGCCTCGGCGTCCGCCCCGGGGACCGGGTCAGCGGCTACCTGCCCAACATTCCCGAGGCCGTCGTCGCCCTGCTCGCGACCGCCGCCGTCGGCGCCGTCTGGACCTCCTGCGCCCCCGACTTCGGCGCCCGCAGCGTCCTGGACCGCTTCCAGCAGGTCGAGCCGGTCGTCCTGTTCACCGTCGACGGCTACCGCTACGGCGGCAAGGAGCACGACCGCCGCGCCACCGTGGGCGAGCTGCGCGCCGAACTGCCCTCGCTGCGCGCGGTCGTCCACATCCCGCTGCTCGGCACCCCGGCCCCGGAGGGCGCCCTCACCTGGGCCGAGCTCACCGCCGCCGACACGGAGCCCGAGTTCGAGCAGGTTCCGTTCTCCCACCCGCTGTGGGTGCTGTACTCCTCGGGCACCACCGGCCTGCCGAAGGCGATCGTGCAGTCCCAGGGCGGCATCCTCGTCGAGCACGTCAAGCAGCTGGGCCTGCACTGCGACCTCGGCCCGGAGGACGTGTTCTTCTGGTACACCTCCACCGGCTGGATGATGTGGAACTTCCTCGTCTCCGGCCTGCTCACCGGCACCACCGTCGTCCTCTACGACGGCAGCCCCGGCTACCCGGACACCGGCGCGCAGTGGCGCGTCGCCGAGCGCACCGGCGCCACCCTGTACGGCACCTCCGCCGCGTACGTGATGGCCTGCGCGAAGGCGGACGTCCACCCGGGGCGCGACTTCGACCTCTCGCGCGTGAAGTGCGTGGCCACCACGGGCTCCCCGCTGCCTCCCGACGGCTTCCGCTGGCTCCACGACGAGGTCCGCGAGGACCTGTGGATCGCCTCCGTCAGCGGCGGCACCGACGTCTGCTCCTGCTTCGCCGGCGCCGTCCCCACGCTCCCGGTCCACATCGGCGAGCTCCAGGCGGCCGGCCTCGGCACCGACCTGCAGTCCTGGGACCCCTCGGGCAAGCCGCTGATCGGCGAGGTCGGCGAGCTCGTCGTCGCCAACCCCATGCCGTCCATGCCGATCCGCTTCTGGAACGACCCGGACGGCAGCCGCTACCGCGACAGCTACTTCGAGATGTTCCCCGGGGTGTGGCGCCACGGCGACTGGATCACGATCACCGACCACGGCTCGGTCGTCATCCACGGCCGCTCCGACTCCACGCTGAACCGTCAGGGCGTCCGGATGGGGAGCGCCGATATCTACGAGGCCGTCGAACGCCTCCCGGAGATCCGCGAGTCCCTCGTGATCGGTCTGGAGGAGCCGGACGGCGGCTACTGGATGCCGCTCTTCGTGCACCTCGCCGAAGGAGCCGTCCTCGACGAGGAGCTGATCGGCCGGATCAAGAGCACGATCCGCACCGAGCTCTCCCCGCGCCACGTCCCCGACGAGATCATCGAGGTCCCCGGCGTCCCGCACACCCTCACGGGCAAGCGGATCGAGGTCCCGGTCAAGCGCCTGCTCCAGGGCACCCCGATGGAGCGGGCCGTCAACGCCGGCTCGGTCGACAACCTGGACCTGCTGCGCTTCTACGAGGAGCTCGCCCGCACCCGCACCGCCGGGTAGGCGCGCGAGCGGGACGCGTCAGGGCCCCGCGCACCCGCGCGGGGCCCTGCCCGTTCATCCTCCGTACGTGGCCTGCGCGTCGCCGAGCACCGCGGCGAAGTCCGAGGCGAGCCGCCGCGCGTCGGCCGGCGGCAGCGTCGCCGTCGTGATCCGTACGGCCGTGGGCGCCGCGATCCGGAACCGGGCACCGGCCGCCACCCACCAGCCCTGCGTCCGCAGCCCGTTCACCACCGCCGACTCGTCCCGCACCGGCACCCACACGCTCAGCCCGCTGGGCCCGGTGGAGCGGATGCCGTACGCGCCGAGGGCGTCGATCAGGGCCCGGCGCCGTTCCGCGTAGGCGGCCTCGCCGGCCGCCACGAGCCGGGTGACCCCGGGGTCGGAGAGGAGTCCGGCGACCGTCTCCTGAAGGACGTGGCTGACCCAGCCGGACGTCATGAGCATCCGCCCGTCGTGCCGGGCGAGCGTCACCGGATCGCCCGCGACCCCGGCCCAGCGCAGGTCGATGCCCAGGTGCTTGGAGACCGTCCGGACCTGCGCCCAGCGCTCCAGGCCGGCCGTCGCCAGGGAGACCGAGGCGACGCCCGAGATCTCCGCGTTGTGGTCGTCCTCGACGACCAGCACCTCGGGGAACTCGCGCAGCAGCGCGACGAGTTCGTCCCGCCGCTCCGGAGTGAAGCACGCGCCCGTGGGGGACTGGCCGCGCGGACTGCACAGCACGGCCCGCACGCCGGCGCGCAGCGCGGCCCGCAGGGCGTCGGGCGTCATCCCCTCCCGGTCCACCGCGACCGGCACCATCCGCAGCCCCAGGGCCGGGACGAGGTCGAGGAGATGGTGGAACCCGGGGTCCTCCACGGCCACGGCGTCCCCGGGCCGCAGCTCGGTGGAGAGCAGCCGGGCGACGCAGTCGAGGGCCCCGTGCGCGAAGGTCACCCGCTCGGCCGGTACGCCGTCCCGGGCGAACCAGGCCCGGGCCAGCTCCTCCAGGGCCGGGAGCCGGGGCGCCGCGCGGTGCGAGCCGTACACCGGGCGCACCTCGGCCGGGGGCCTGAGCACCGGCAGGAAGGCGGGGTCGGGGTGGCCGCCGGCCAGGTCCACCAGGCCCTCCGGCACCCTCGGCGGCCGCCGGGACGCGACGGAGGGGGCCTCGGCCACCACCGTGCCGCCCCTGCCGCGCGTGACCACGAGGCCCCGCTGCCGCAGCTCCTTGTACGCCGTCGCGACCGTGCCGGGGCTGACGCCCAGCTCGTCGGCGAGCCGCCGTACGGGTGGCAGCGCGTCGCCCGGCGCGAGCTCCCCCTCGGTCACTCCGCGCTCGACGGACGCAGCGATCCCCTTGGCTGTCGTCCCACTGATCGAATATTGTGTTGCCACGTACTGAACTATGTATCAATACATAACTCGCGTCAAGGGGGAACCGAGTGAACCGCACGACCTGGCACCGCGCCGCACTCGACCGCATACCGGGAGGCCGCGACGGCCGCCGGATGCTCCTGGTCAGCATCATCGACAAGACCGGCACCGGCCTCTGGGCGGGCTGCACCGCGCTCTACCTCACCTACGTCTCCGGCCTCGGCCTCGGCCAGGTGGGTCTCCTCATGACCGTCTCCGGCGGCGTCGGCATCGCCGGCGCCCCCCTCGCCGGCCGCCTGGCCGACCGCTTCCCCCTCGTCCGCGTCATCGTCGGCGCCCAGCTCATGCGCGGCGCGGCCCTCCTGGCCCTCCTCACCACCGACCACTTCCTCCTCCTCACCCTCTACTCCGCCCTCGGCGCCCTCCCCGACCGCGCCGGCAGCGTCCTCATCAAGCTCTACGCGGCCCGCATCGCCGGCCCCGACCGCGTCCGCTACCAGGCCATCCAGCGCACCACCGTCAACATCGGCTGGTCCATCGGCGGACTCGGCGCCGCCGCCGCGCTCGCCACCGGCAGCACCCGGGCCTACGGCCTCCTCCTCGTCGGCAACGTCCTCTCCTACCTGGTCATCGCCGTCCTCACCCTGCGCTGCGACGAGCCCCCGGCGCCCTCCCGCACCGTCGCCACCTCGGCCGACACCCCGAAGGGCCGGCCCGCCGGCCCCTGGCGCGACCGCACCTTCCTGGCCTACACGGCCACCGAAGCCGCCCTCTTCCTCGACGACACGATCCTCCAGGTCGCCGTCCCGCTCTGGATCGTCCACGCCACCGCCGCCCCCGCCGGACTCGCCCCGCTGCTCCTGGTCCTCAACACCGTCCTCGTCGTCCTCTTCCAGGTACCCCTCTCCCGCTTCGCCGCGACCACGACGGCGGCCCGCCGCCTCCTCGTCCCCCTGTCCGGACTCTTCGTCGTCGGCACCCTCGCCCTCGCCGCCTCCGCCGCCGACGGACGGACCCTCGCCATCACCGCCCTGGCCGTGGCGGTCATCGCCCTCACCTTCGCCGAGATCATCCACGCGACGGCCTCCTGGGAGCTCTCTCTCGCCCTCGCCCCCGCCGAGGCCCAGGGCGCCTACCTCGGCGTCCACGGCCTCGCCCAGTCCACCCAGCGCTGCGCCGGACCCCTGCTGGTCACCGGCGTCATGACGGCGGGCCCCCTCGCCTGGCCCCTCCTCGGCCTGGCCCTGGTCGCGGCCGGCGCGGCCCAGCACCGCGTGATCCGCGACCGCGTGACCGCCCCCGCCCCGCCGTCACTGTCAGTGCCCGCGGTTACGGTGAGTGAGCACTGATCGACTGAGCCCAGGGGGAGCCATGACCGACCACCGCACCACCGAGACCCTGCGCCGCGCCCTGCGCCGCGACGTCCCCAGCACCGTCGCCCTCCTCGCCGACGAGGAGGACTTCACCGCCATGCGGCAGTACGGGACCTTCGCCTTCGACGACCACACCCGCTACCTCGCCCACGTCGAGGAGCTCCTGCGCACCCTCGCCGCCGAAGGCGGCCACACCACCCTCGCCCTCTTCGACCCCGAGGAGTTCGCCGACTACTGCGCCGACACCGGCCTCGACCCCGACCACCCCACCAGCCGCAGCCGCTACACCGCCGAACGCGCCGCGACCGGCGCCCGCCTCACCTACACGGGCCAATCGCTCGCCACCCTCGTCCCCCTCCTCGTCGACACCGCCGTCCGCCGGGCCACCTGGGAGTACGCGACGATGCTCCTCACCGACGCCGGCACCTGCGCCGACTGCGGCAAGGACATCGGCCAGGCCGCCTTCGAGCGTGCTTCCCGCCTCCTGGTCCGCCTCCTCGACACGGCAGGACCCGGCACCCACCACCTCGTCTGCAGCGTCCCCGCCGGAGACGAACAGCTCCTCGCCGTCCTCCACACCACCCGCGACACCACCGGCCCCGCCCGCCTCGACAGCTCGGCGGGCGCCGAGTTCGTGACCGTCCTCGCGACCGGCATCGCCCTCGGCACCCCCGGCGGAGTCGTCCTGCGCACCCACACCCCCGACGCCCCCGCCCGCCTCCACGGCTGGCGCCTCCACCAGGGCCGTCTCCGCCCCCTCACCGAGGCCGAGGTCTTCGACGCCTACTGCACCGACGCCCGCACGGGCGAACCCATCTCCCCGGAACCCGACGTCGACTACCGCGCCGGATTCCCCCTCACCGCCGACGACGACACCCACCCCCACTGACGCGAAAGGGGCTCCCCGCCACCGGAGTGACGGGAAGCCCCTTCATCGACGCCCTACGAGGACGGGCCGGGGATCACTCCCCGGACAGCACCGCCTGCGCGGCCATCCGAGCGTCGTGCGCGGTGTCCGCGGCACGCGCCGCGGCAGCCGCGCGCTCGCACTGCGCGAGCGTGTACTTCGCCAGCGTCGCCCGCACGTACGGAATCGACGCCGCACCCATCGACAGGGAGGTCACACCCAGCCCCGTGAGCACACAGGCCAGCAGCGGATCCGACGCGGCCTCACCACAGACACCACAGCTCTTGCCCTCGGCCTTGGCCGCCTCCGCGGACAGGGCCACCAGGTCGAGCAGCGCCGGCTGCCACGGGTCCTGCAGCCGGGAGACCGCACCGACCTGACGGTCGGCCGCGAAGGTGTACTGCGCCAGGTCGTTCGTGCCCAGCGAGAGGAACTCGACCTCCTGCAGGATCGAGCGGGCCCGCAGCGCGGCGGAGGGGATCTCCACCATCGCACCGAACTTCGCCCGCAGCCCCGCCTCACGGCACGCGTCGGCGAAGGCCTTCGCGTCCGTACGGTCGGCCACCATCGGCGCCATGACCTCGAGGTACACCGGCAGACCCTCGGCGGCCTTCGCCAGCGCCGTCAGCTGGGTCCTGAGCACCTCCGGGTGGTCGAGCAGGGTCCGCAGGCCCCGCACGCCCAGAGCCGGGTTCGGCTCGTCCGCCGGAGTCAGGAACTCCAGCGGCTTGTCCGCACCGGCGTCCAGCACACGCACCACCACACGGCCCTCGGGGAACGCCTCGAGCACCTTGCGGTACGCCTCGATCTGCTTCTCCTCCGACGGCGCGTGCTTGCTGTCGTCGAGGAAGAGGAACTCCGTACGGAACAGACCCACGCCCTCGGCACCGGCCTCCACCGCCGCGGGCACGTCGGCGGGACCGCCCACGTTGGCCAGCAGCGGCACCTTGTGCCCGTCCGAGGTGGCACCAGGACCGCTGGAGGCGGAAAGCGCGGCCTTGCGCGCCTCGGCGGCCTTCGTCAGCTCCGCCTTCTTCTCCTCGCTCGGGTCCACGAAGATCTCACCGGTGGAACCGTCCACCGCGACGACCGTGCCCTCGGCCAGCTCACCCGCACCGGGCAGCGCGACCACGGCCGGAACGCCCAGCGCCCGCGCGAGGATCGCGCTGTGGCTGGTCGGCCCGCCCTCCTCGGTCACGAAACCGAGGACCAGCGCCGGGTCGAGCAGCGCCGTGTCGGCGGGGGCAAGATCCCGCGCGATCAGCACGTACGGCTCGTCGCTGTCCGGCACGCCCGGCATCGGCACGCCGAGCAGGCGCGCCACGATCCGGTTGCGCACGTCGTCCAGGTCGGCCACCCGGCCGGCCATGTACTCACCGGCGCCCGCGAGGAGCTCCCGGTAGTGCGAGAAAGCGTCGTAGATACCGCGCTCGGCCGTGCTGCCGACCACGATCCGGCGGTCGACGTCGGCGATGAGCTCCGGGTCCTGGGCGATCATCGCCTGGGCCTCGAGCACGGCCTGGGCCTCGCCACCCGCCAGATTGCCGCGTGCAATCAGGTCGGCAGCAACAGCCTCCACAGCCTGGCGGGCGCGCCCCTGTTCGCGCTCCGCCTCGTCGGCGGGAATCTGCTTGGCCGGCGGCTCGAGAACCGCCGTGCCCATGTGCCGGACCTCGCCGATCGCCACTCCGTGGCTGACACCGACGCCTCGCAGCGTTGTCTCCATCTCACCCGTCTCCGATAGAGCGGCGGCCGGGCCGCCGCGTTGAAAGTCGTAACGCGGACTCGTCACTGGGACGAGCCGACGGTCAGCTCCAGCCGAAGAGCGCGTCGCCGGCCTTCACGTCCTGGTCGTCGACGACAGAGGAGAGGGAGTCCGCAGTGGCCTCCAGGGCCACGATGGGACAGATGGGGGACTTGCCGGCGGCCTCGACGGCGGCCGGGTCCCAGCGGACGATCTCCTGTCCGCGGACGACGGTGTCGCCCTTGTTCACGAGGAGCTCGAAGCCCTCGCCGTTGAGCTGAACGGTGTCGATCCCGAGGTGGGTGAGGACACCGTGGCCCTCTCCGTCGACGACGACGAACGCGTGCGGGTGGAGAGAGACGACGACACCGTCGACGGGCGAGACGGCCGCGGAGGGCTCACGCACGGGATCGATGGCGGTGCCGGGACCGACCATCGCACCGGAGAAGACGGGGTCGGGTACTGCGGTGAGACCGATGGCGCGTCCAGCGAGTGGCGACGTCACGGATGTCATGGGAAGCCTCCCAGGGGCGGAGATTGTGTGGCGCCGTCACTACCTGTCCTGGACGGCGTACTGTTCAGAAGCCTAAGTCATAAGAAGTCCTAGTTCCGCACGAGACG